>JAZGIX010000001.1:0-8847 GCA_036482315.1 Acidimicrobiia bacterium
TACTGGTTACCTTCGAATCCTGGTGCAAAGCCGCGTCGCGGTACACTGCCCGGCGACCTTCCGATGACTCGGAGGGCGCCACCGACCACGACCAGGAGCCCAGATGCGTGTCTTTGAACTCGCCCGCGAGCTGAAGCTCGATTCGAGCGATGTGCTGGCGCACGCCAAGAAGTTGAAATTTGATGTGAAGGCCGCCTCGTCGGGCCTCGACGCCGGTCAGGTGACCAAGATCAAGGCGGTAGCCAAGAAGAAGGCTCCTGCCAAGAAGGTTCCTGCCAAGAAGGCGGCAGCCAAGAAGAAGGCTCCTGCCAAGAAGGTTCCTGCCAAGAAGGCGGCAGCCAAGAAAGCAGCCCCGGCGCCGGAGGTGACCGAGAAGAAGAAGGCTCCCGCCAAGAAGGTCGCCTCCCCTTTCAGCGTTCACGACAAGGTCGTGTACCCCCACCACGGAGCCGCCACGAT
Organism: Acidimicrobiia bacterium; assembly: GCA_036482315.1. GTDB lineage: Bacteria > Actinomycetota > Acidimicrobiia > Spongiisociales > UBA11373 > JACZWZ01. The sequence goes on from JAZGIX010000001.1 coordinate 460, forward strand.
CGTCAAGCGGGAACGTCGCGAATTCGACGGGACTCGCACCGATTTCTTTGTGCTCGAAGTGGCGATCGATCAACTCATCCTTCGGGTGCCGGTCGACAAGGCGGTTGATCTGGGCGTACGGCCGGTCATTTCGAAGTCGGCAGCCCGCCGGGTTCTGGCCACGTTCAAAGAAGAACCGTTGGAGGCGGGTGCCAACTGGAGTCGCTGGTACAAACTCCTCACCGAGAAGATCAATTCAGGTGATATCTACCAGGTGGCAGAGGTGGTTCGGGACCTCACCCACGCACAGCAGCTCAAAGGAATCTCTCCGGCACTCAAGAGAATGCTCTCGAAGGCTCGGATGATCCTGGCATCAGAGCTTCGGTTTGCACTCAATCTGACCGAAGAAGATGCTGTGAAGCGCCTTGACCGGGCTCTGCCCAAGGTGGAGGTGGAAGAAGAGGAGTAGGAGCCGACTGAGTGGCCCATGCCGCACGACAGTCGCTCCGAGAAGGAGGATGTGCGGATGGTCACCGAGTTCGTTCGGCTCGTCGTCACCCTTGGCGCGACCGCGGCAGGATTCCTCATCGGACGCACCGCTCCCGGATGGTTTGAAACCGGAGGGCCCTCTGCCGACGGTGCGGTCATCGTGGGTGCTCTGCTGGGCGCCGGGATCGGTTATGTGGTTGGGGGACTTCTCGGACGATTCACCCGCCGTTCATTGGACAACGCCCCCGACATTGTTGCGCGCACTTCGGGGCCTGAATTGTTCGCCGGAGCCTTCGGCCTCCTCGCCGGGCTTCTAGTCGGAGCCGTAGTCTCCGTACCGGCGATCATCCTTCTTCCGCCGGTTCTCGGGTGGCCGGTCGGGGCACTATTGGTGATCGTTCTCGCCTCCTTTGGAGCGTCTGTCTTTTCGGCACGGGCCGATGATCTGCTTGCTACCGCCGGACTCGGGAAGCGTCGCGGTAGATCGGCCGATCTTGACGAGCGGCCGGCAATCGGAGCGTTCGTCATCGACTCTTCAGCAGCCATTGACGGCCGAATCCTCGATCTCGCCAGGGCCGGACTCGTCACCGGCGAGATTTGGACGCCCGGATTTGTGCTCGACGAACTGCAGGGAATCGCCGACAGCGGTCAGAAGGAAAGGCGCCGTAGGGGTCGTCGTGGGCTCGATGTCCTGGACGCGATGTCGGCTATCGCTGCGGTGAGCCTCCGCATCGATGAGAGGACCTTCCCCGAGTTCCCCGAAGTCGACGCCAAGCTGATTGGACTCTGCGTCGATGCGGGAGCGACCCTGGTGACGACAGACCACAACCTTGCCGCGGCTGCCGGTCTACGCGGCATCGCTGTGCTCAACCCGCACGCACTCGGTGAGTCGATGAGGCGGGTGCCAGCGTCCGGTGACACCATTTCTCTCCTGATCGAAAAGGAGGGGACCGAGCCGGGGCAAGGTGCCGGTTATCTTGATGATGGGACGATGGTGGTGGTCGAAGGTGGGGCCGGCTACGTCGGCAAGAAGGTGGAAGTCGAGGTCATGAGCGCCATGCGGACTTCGATTGGACGGATGGTCTTTGCCAGACTGGAGACGTGAACGTCTTCGGAATCGTCGTTGCGGCCGGATCTGGTGAACGATTCGGCAGACCCAAAGCCGATGTCGAGTTGGCCGGGCGGCCGCTTTGGCGATGGGCCGTCGATGCGCTCGAGTCGGGTGGCTGCGACGACGTGGTCGTCGTTGGCCGGGTGCCGGGAGGGATTGACGGCGGAGCGAGGCGACGCGACTCGGTGGCTGCCGGCCTTGCTGTTGTACCCGACGGCGCTACTCACGTCCTCGTTCACGATGCGGCCCGACCGCTGGCCTCGGCCGACCTCGTCAGGCGGGTGATCGAGCGGCTTGCGGTCGGGGATGCCGATGCAGTGGTGCCGGGGCTGGCGGTGAGGGACACGCTGAAACGCGTGGAGGATGGCGTTGTGACGCACACCGTCGATCGCACCGACCTGGTGATCGCCCAGACACCTCAGGGATTCACCATCGATGCTCTCGTCGGGGGCCATGCCTACGACGATGACGATGCGACCGACGATGCAGCCCTGGTCGAGCGTTCGGGCGGAACCGTGGTGATCGTTGCCGGGGAGGACCACAATCTAAAGGTGACCTATTCCGGAGATCTTGCCGTCGCTGAAGGGTTGGCGACGTGAAAGTGGGTTGGGGCGTCGATGCCCACCGATTTGCGGCTGACGGACATGTGCTGCTGACAGGCGTCGTCGCTGATACCACCCGCGGCATCGAGGCCACCTCGGATGGTGATGTTGCGGCCCATGCTCTGATTGATGCACTCTTGGGAGCGGCCGCACTCGGTGACATCGGGTCGCACTACCCGGCGGAGGATCCACGGTGGACGGATGCCGACAGCATGGCAATGCTGGCCGACGCTGCGGGGCGTGTCGTCGGTAGTGGCTGCCGGATCAGCTCGGTGGATCTCACGGTTGTGTCTGAAACGGTTCGCGTCGATCCGATCCGACAGGAGATGCGTGCAGCCGTCGCCGCCACCCTGCAGATTCCACTGGCGGCGGTGTCGGTAAAGGCGACGAGTTCGGATGGCCTGGGATTCACCGGCAGAGACGAAGGCTTGGCCGCGTTCGCAGTCGCGGTGTTGGAGGAGGAGTAGCCAGTACCGGATGTCGTCTGGCTGCGGTCGTTAGACGCGTCTGCCCGGCGCTCGCCGGAATGCGGTCGAGTATCCAGTAGCCAGGTGCGGTGGGAACTATCTGGTTACTGGTTACTGGTTACAGGCCTTCAGCGGATCCCGAGGGCGGTAAGGGCAATGTCCGGTGCGTTGGTCGCGATCCCTCCGACTCCGAGTTCGGCTAGCCGGGCGATCTCCGTCGGATCGTCGACGGTCCACACCGCGATTTCAATCCCAGCTCTGGTCCCGGACGCGATGATGTGCGTGCCGTGGTCGCCGGCGAGAGTCGAGAAGTGGGGGAGCAGCATCTCGTGGCCGGCTACAGCCGCCGCTGTTGTCGCATCGGCTGGATCGACGCCTCTCCCGATGAGCAACCCGGTTCGCAACCCGGCCTCGGCCGCGACGGCGGCCGATCGTGGGTTGAACGATGTGACCACGATGTCCGCCCGTCCATGATCGGCGATGATCGTACGAGTAACGAGATCTTCCGGATCCCAGTCGGACTCGCGCGGGTCGTTCTTGATTTCCACGTCGACCCACATCCCGGTGCAAGCAGCCAACGCGTCGTCGAGGTCGGGGATCCAGGGTGCGGCGTCGGTCAGTTCCGCGCGAGTCATGGCCACGATCGGCCGATCGACGCCGGGCACGGTGTCGTCGTGATGCACGATGAGGATGTTGTCGGCGGTCCGTCTGGCGTCGAGTTCGACCGCATCCGCCCCCAGTTCACCGGCGAGGCGAAACGACTCGACGGTGTTCTCTCGTGCCTGGAGGGACGCCCCGCGGTGGGCGATGATCCAGGGACGACCGCTGGGATGGGGCATGAGGAGGAGAGTATCCAGTAGCCAGTAGCCAGTAGCCAGTAGCCAGTAACCAGGAGTCCGGATCTGATTTCACTTCTCGTTCCAGACGGAGCCTCGCCGGGGTTTGGTTCGACGCGCCTCACCATTGCTCGCTGGAGTTCTGGTCGAGTCATCCGTATTCCGTGACCTGGCAAGGCCAGGTCTGCGTGCCCAGCAGTGCCGTACCGACAACGGACAACGGACAACGGACAACGAACGGACAACGGGCATCGGACGACGAGTGGGTATCGGGTCGACTGATACCATCCCGCGCCCTGATGCAGGTCTACAACACTCTCGGCCGATCTATGCAGCCCTTCGAGACCCGTGACCCGGGCCACGTGGGGATGTACGTGTGCGGCCCGACCGTTCAAGCCGCTCCCCACGTCGGTCACGGTCGGCAAGCCGTTGCCTTTGACGTGATCAGGCGATACCTCGAATGGCGCGGCTACTCGGTGAAGTACGTCGCCAATATCACCGACATCGAGGACAAGATCATTGCGGCAGCCATCGAGCAAGGCATCTCGACGACCGAAGTAGCCGAGCGCGCCGGACAGCAGTTCCTCGACGCCTACGCCCGACTCAGGGTTCGGCCGTACGATGTCACGGCGGTTGCCACGGATCACATCCCGGAAATGATCGAGATGATCGAGCAACTCTTGGAGCGTGGACACGCGTACGCCGCCGGAGGCGATGTCTATTTCTCCGTCCGTTCGTTGTCTACCTACGGTGAATTGAGCGGGCGAAACGTCGATGAGCTGGTGTCCGGCAGTCGGATTGATCCTGGAGAGCACAAGCGAGATCCGCTCGACTTTGCGTTGTGGAAGGGTTCCAAGCCGAATGAACCCACATGGGAATCGCCGTGGGGTCCGGGCCGGCCGGGCTGGCACATCGAGTGTTCGGCGATGGCTTTGAAGGAGCTTGGCTTCGGGTTCGATATCCACGGCGGCGGACTTGATCTGATCTTTCCTCATCACGAGAACGAGATCGCTCAATCGGAGGCCGCCGAGAGTGACCGGCCGTTCGCCAGGTATTGGCTGCACAACGGGATGGTTCGGCTCAAGGGCGAGAAAATGGCCAAATCCGTCGGAAATATCGTCGGGCTGCTCGACCTGCTCGATCAGTATCGGCCCGAGGCGGTGAGGTTGTTCTACCTGCGAGCTCATTACCGTCAGCCGATCGACTTCTCCCCCGAATTACTCGTTGACGCAGAAGCTGCTCTTGACCGGCTGTGGGCTTTTCGACGTCGCAGCGGTCCGGTCGATGCTGCGGCGGATGCTGCTGCGCTGGAACGCTTCACCGCGGCGATGGACGATGACTTCAACACCGCCGAGGCGATGGGTGTGTTGTTCGAGGTGGTCCGCGACGGCAATCGTCATCTCGATGCCGGAGAAGATGCTGGCCCGTATCTGGCCGCCTTCGACGAGGTCGTGGGCGTGCTCGGCCTGGGTGAATCGGACTCTGGCGTCGACGATCTTCTGGAGTCGTTGCGCGACGTTGCCGTTCGATTCGGTGTGGTCGGCAGCGATGCCGAAGGAACAGTGTCCGAGCTGATCGCAGCCCGGACTGCGGCTCGCGCGCAGCGCGATTTCGAGCGCGCCGACGCCATTCGCGTTTCGCTGGCAGCGGCCGGCGTTGTTCTCGAGGACGGACCTGATGGCACCAGCTGGCATCGGCGCTGAGGTCGAAGGCATCCATGCGGTGAACGCGGCGGTGGCTGCCGGAAGGGCTATTCGGATTCTGATCGACCGTTCCAGGGTGGATGGTCGCGACGATCTCCTGGCTGCGGCCCGAATGGCGGGCGTGGCGGTGGAGGAAGTCGACGACGTTCGAGACTTTGCGGCAACGAGTGCCCCGCAGGGGGTCAGAGCCGAGTGCCACTCGATATCTCCGGTCCCATTGGATGTGGCGGTTCGACGTTCCGCCCCGGCTGCGCTCGTAGTGCTCGACCATCTCGAAGACCCTCGCAACGTGGGTGCTATTGCCCGGAGTGCGGTGGCGGCCGGGTTTACCGGCATGGTCATGTCCGGTCGCCGCGCCGCGCCGCTGGGCGCCGCCGCCTTCAAGGCCGGAGCCGGATCATTTGAGCATCTCGATCTGGTCGTGGTCGGTTCGATCGCCGGAACGATCGACGAACTCAAGCGACTCAACGTGTGGACGGTGGGTCTCGACGCTGGAGGGGATCAACCATTGTTCGGCATGAGCCTGTTCACCGAACCGGTCGCGATCGTCCTCGGTGCTGAAGGCGCCGGCATGAGCCGCCTCGTTTCCGAGCGGGTGGATGTGATCGCATCCATTCCGATCGAGGAGAAGGTGGAGAGCCTCAATGCCTCGGTAGCGGCAGCGTTGGCACTGTTCGAGGTGAAGAGAGTCAGGAGTCAGGAGTCCTGACTCTCTTGAGCTCGGCCCGGGATGCAACGGCCGCCGTGGGGTTGGGGCCCCACTTGGTGGAGGAGGGCCGACCGGCGTCTGTCGGCCCGGGCATGACAGAGCCGGGTGCCGGATTCGAACCGGCGACATCCGCTTTACAAGAGCGGTGCTCTGCCAACTGAGCTAACCCGGCAAACGCGTGCACCGTACTCGAACGGGAATGGCCGGTGTCGCATTGGACCAGAGTATCCAGTATCCAGTACCCCGCAAGGGAACTCGTGAAGATCCATGGTTACTGGTTACTGGTCACTGGCTACGTTGAGGCGCGAAATCCGTTAATCCTCGCGATTGCCCTCGTACCCTTTTGTTCATGCTGGTCGAACGGGATCTCGCCGTCCTTGAATTTGAGGCTACGTGGTGGCAATACCCCGAGCCCAAGGATCGGGCGATCCGCGAATACCTCGGGATCAGCGCCACCCGGTACTACCAGGTGCTGCGCCGCCTCCTGGACGATCCTGCTGCAGAATCAGTCGATCCGCTGACCGTCCGTCGGCTGCGCAGGGTGCGGGACCTTGCGAAGGAGAGGCGCATTGCGCGTCGTTTGCCCGATGGCACCCCGGTGTCATGATGCCCGAACCGGGTGACGCCAATCGCGGTATCAAGAAGGTCGGGGTCGTAGCTTGGAGTCTGCTCGGAACCATGCTGCTGTTCGCAGCCGTGGGGTGGGTGCTGCTTCGGTTCTGGATCATCGGTCCCCCTGTAGTGATCGCGGTCGCTGTGATCTACGTTCTGAATCCGGTGGTCGCAAAGCTGGAGAGCCGTGGTGTCGCCAGATGGCTCGGCTCGTGCCTCTCTTACACGGCGCTGCTGGGGCTTCTCACCCTGCTCGGCTTCCTGATCCTCCCGAGCATCGCCGATCAGGGGCGGGAGCTCGCCGAGAATTTCCCGACGATATACGACGACCTGGTGACGGACCTCGAGAACCTCGCGGGCGACATCGGGTTGAACAACGTGGAGCTCCCCTCGTATGACGAACTGCAGGAGAGCATCACCAATAACCAGGGCGACTTCTTCAGTGATCAGCTATCCGAGATAACCGACATCACCTTGAGTGTTCTCGAATCGCTGTTCCTTCTGATTCTGGCTCCGGTGATCGCCTTCTACGTTCTGCTCGACCTTCCGACGCTGCGCCGCAAGACCATCCGGTTGATTCCGCCTCAGCATCAGGCCGAGGCGATTCATGTGGCTCGTCAGCTCGGCCACGCGGTCGGTGGCTTCCTACGCGGCCAGGTCTTGGTGGCCTTCATCGTCGGAGTGATGACCAGCTTCGGGTTCTGGCTCGTGGGCCTTCCATTCTGGCTGCTGATCGGGATGATCGCAGGCCTCTTGAACATCATCCCGTTCGTCGGTCCTTGGGTGGGCGGAACCCTGGGAGTGCTGGTGGCTTTGGCCACCACAGACCTTCAGACCGCGTTGTGGACCGCTTTGGTAGCGCTGATTGTTCAACAGATCGACAACCACTTCGTCAGCCCGACCGTGCTGCGAGCAACGGTGCGGTTGCATCCGGCTCTGATCATTCTCGGGCTGATCGCCGGTGCCGCACTGGGCGGTTTCTGGGGTGTGGTGCTGACGGTCCCGATCATGGCGTCCGTAAAGATCATCGTGGGTCACTTCTGGAGGACCCGGGTGCTGGCCCAATCATGGGAAGAGGCGACGGAGGAGCTATTCGTCGAATACCCGACCGGGGGGACACTCCTGGGTCGCCTACGGTCGAGGACAGACGATTCGCCCGCAGACCAGCCTGAGGTCGAGGAGTAGTTGGCTCTCAGAAAGCAGATTGCTTACTGGTTACTGGTTACTGGTTACTGGCCACTGGTTACTGGCCACTGGTTACTCCTTCTCCTTGTCCCACTCCGCCTCTAACGTCCCGGGGACGCCATCGGAGGACCCATGACCGACGAGATCGCAGCCAAAGACGCATACGCCACAGAGACCGGAGCCACGGTCGTCGCAGTTTCGGAAGATGGCGTGGTGCTCGACCGCACGGTCTTCTACCCGCGTGGCGGTGGCCAGCCCGGCGACACCGGATTCCTCGAATGGGAGGGTGGATCAGTGGAGGTCACCGATACCTTCAAGCGCTCAGGATCGCTGTTGCACGTCGTTGACGGCGAGCCTCCGGCCGTCGGTACCAAGATCACAGCCCGGATCGATTGGGAGCGCCGTCACACGTTGATGCGAACCCATACGGCCCTCCACGTGCTCACTGCGGTGATCTACCGCGACTTCGGAGCCAAGGTGACCGGAGGGAACATGGAGCCGGGGAGGGCTCGGATGGACTTCGAGCTGGACTCGATTTCCGTCGAATTCGGTAAGGAAGTCGAGGAGCGACTCAATGAAGCCCTGGCGGAGGAACACGATGTGACGGTGCTGTCTCTGCCTCGAGACGCCGCCTTGGCCGACCCCGACCTCATCAGAACAAAGGTCAACCTGATCCCGGAATCGGTCGATCCAAT
>JAZGIX010000002.1:0-23460 GCA_036482315.1 Acidimicrobiia bacterium
GCGGTAGTAGTCGGGTTCGGTGGTGGCGAATTCGCGGTCCCAGTCGTAGGACAATCCGATCGACTTCAACTGCCTGACATAGTTGGCGATGTTGTTTTCAGTCGTCACCCGCGGATGGACGCCCGTCTCTACCGCGAACTGCTCCGCCGGGAGTCCGAACGAGTCGAACCCCATCGGGTGCAGCACGTTGGCGCCCTTCATTCTCATGTAGCGACTGAAGATATCGCTGCCGATGTAACCGATGGGGTGGCCGACGTGGAGTCCCTCGCCCGACGGATACGGGAACATGTCAAGGATGTACTGCTTGGGTCGGGAAGGATCAAAGCCTTCGTCGCCGGGGTTGAGCACCCGAAAGGTCTTGTCGGCATCCCAACGGGCCTGCCACTTCTGTTCGATCGCCACGTGGTCGTATCGATGTTCCATGTGATTGGCGAGGATAGAAGACCGTCTCCCGTTTCCCGTTTCCCGCTTCCCGAAAGACGTGGCTCTGATCCCTAGGCGACCTCACGGCCCTGCGGTGCAACCGGTATCTTGCGGGCGTGACCGACCACGAAACCGTCACCCTCGAAGCTCAGAAACCAAAGTTGAGAGGGTGGCTACATGCCGGGATGTTCCCTGTCTCGGCCGTAGCCGGGATCGTGCTCGTGGCACTGGCAGGGTCCCGCGAGGCACGGATCGCCACCGCCCTGTTTGCGGTCTCCGGCACCCTGCTATTCGGTACCAGCGCTCTGTTTCATCGCGGGTCGTGGTCGCCTCGCGTCCACGGGGTACTGCGACGGCTGGACCATTCGAACATCTTCTTGATCATCGCCGGCACCTACACACCGCTCGCCGTGCTGGCTCTCCCGGACAACGAAGGACGGGTCCTATTGTGGATCGCCTGGGTGGGCGCCTTGGTCGGGGTGGCATTCAGCGTCCTGTGGATCGGCGCCCCTCGATGGCTGTACACGCCGGTGTACGTAGCCCTCGGGTGGGTCGCCGTCTTCTACATACCCGACCTGGTGAACGGCGCCGGAGTCGCCGTTGCCGTGCTGGTAATGATCGGTGGTGCGCTGTACAGCATCGGCGCGTTGATCTACGGCACCAAACGCCCGAACCCATCGCCAACCTGGTTTGGATTCCATGAGGTCTTCCATGCTCTGACGATCGCCGCCTTCACCGTCCACTACGTGGCGGTGTCACTCACCGTCTACTCGTAGACAGACGGCACAAGCGGCCGAGGCCCCCACGCCGAGCGGCGCCGCCGGGAGGTCTGCGCTCTGCTGTCAGTCCTCGGAACCGTCTTCCGCTGCTTCGCCGGCATCGGGATCCGACGCCTCGACAAGCTTGCCGCGGGAACGCATCTTTTCGACGACCTTGTCGGCCACCATGGCGCGCTTCTCATCTGGGACTCGGTCCGGCAGCCGTTCATCGAGCTTGCCGCGGACTTGCGCTTCGGTGAGTCCTTCCCATTCGGCCTTCTTGGAACCGACGAGGCGGGCCGCCGCCGCAATCGCCCCCACGATCATTGCGAACTTGATCAGCTTCTTCATAATGTCTCCTTCCAGGGACTCAGCGTATATACCTCTATCGGGTATGCCGCCGTTCCCCTCGCACGAAGACGACCGCAGTCGTCAATAGGTTCGCTTCGACGACCGAATAGGCTGCATCCCGGGTCGAAGCCCCTGCATGCAGGAGATCGGGGGCATGTTGCGCAAAGCGGCGACGACTCTCGATGCTGTGGCCGACCCCAGCGTCACTGGAATCGTTCTGGCGACGCTGGAGGATGCCGGCGCTCAGGTTGGAAGACTCCAGGTCGGTTGTTGTGCCCCCAGCCGCATCCCGCTGTACGCCCCCCTCCCCGAGGGACCGACTACCGCCCAACTCGCAGTGAACAAGGCACTCGGCCGACCCCACTGAGTTGCTTCCCAGAACCGGAGCCAGAACCTTGCCGGAGATGGGCGATAGCCCTTCGGATCAGCGTTCCACTCGGCGGAACAGAGGAGCATTATGCTGGCGTCTCAGCGTCCCTAAATCCATGACTGACCCAACCACCGTAGAAACGATCACAGCTGTTGAGCGAACCGCCGAGGTTCTCGCCGCGTTTGCTCGCGCCGACACCCAGACCCTCGGTGTAACGGAGATCGCGCAGGAGGTTGGGATCTCGAAAGCAGTGGTACATCGAATCCTCAACTCCCTGCGAGTCAAGGGATTCATCGAGGTCGACCCATCGACGCGCAGGTATCTGCTGGGCCCAGCCGCTCTGGTCGTCGGACTCGCCTTCCTACGCCACGTCAACGTGCGCGACCTCGCTCGTCCGGTCCTGAGGGACCTGACCAAGGCATCTCAGGAGACCGCCACTCTTTCGATACGTTCCGGGTGGGATCGCATCTACATCGAGCAAATCACCCCGCCGCGCGAAGTGAAGATGACCGTGGTGCTGGGCCGGTCGTTTCCGCTGCATGCCGGCAGTTCATCCAAGTCACTGCTGGCACACCTTCCTGACGACGAGATAGAGGAGTTTCTCAACGAGGTCGAGCTCCGCGCCTTCACCGACCTGACGATCACCGATCCGGACCGGCTCCGCTCCGAGTTGGCCAAAATCCGAGCTGCCGGGGTTGCGATCTCCCTGGGCGAACGCCAGGCTGACGCGGCCTCGGTCGCTGCCCCGATCTTCGATCACACACGCAGGCCGGTCGCGTCCATGAGCCTGTGTGGGCCGGTGGAACGATTCGGACCGAAGGTCGACGACGCTGCCACCCTCATCCTTGCCGCCAGCCAAAAACTATCCCGCCAGTTGGGATTCCAACCGGACGTCCTCTGATTTCAACCGGTCGGGCGCGATAGATAGCGGCCGGCAGCTTCGCCGACAACCCTTCCGTCATCGACGATCCGGGCCCCTCGAAGAAACACATGCTTGACGCGGCCCTTCATCTCATGACCTTCGAGCGGCGAGTACTCCTGAGTCGATTCCGAATCCGCAGCCCGGACCGTGAAAGTCTCGTTTGGGTCGACCAGAACCAAGTCGGCGTCATAGCCCTCTTCGATGGTGCCCTTGGAATGCAAGCCGTAACGCTGGGCCGGGTTCCAGGAGATCAGCTCAGCGATCCGATGGAGGGCAAGACCCCGCTTGGTGCCCTCACTCAGGACCCCCGAGAGAAGGAACTCGGTGCCTCCGAAGCCCGATTTGGCCAGCCAAATGTTCTCCGGGTCGTCACCGTCCAACTTCACTTCCTCGCGACAGCAGGCATGGTCGCTCACGACCCAATCGACATTGCCATCCAGCACCGCCTGCCAGAGGGCCTCGACGTCCTCCCTGGAACGAATCGGCGGGTTGACCTTTCCGAAATTGCCATTGGCGCTATCGACATCTGCCAGGAGGTGGCTCACCGTGACCTCCCGACGAAAGTCGATCTGCGGAAACACCTTTGCCATGCGCATCGCGGCGTCGATCGCCTTGGCAGAGCTCAGATGCAGGAGATTGATGTTGGTGCAATCGGTCTCGTGGGCCAGGTAGGACGCAATCGTGATTGCCAGACCCTCTGAGTGCGGCGGCCTGGCTGCGTCGTATGCCGCCAGGCCCGATAGTTCACCCGCTTCTTCGACCATGGCGGTGTAGGCGCGCATGATCTCGGCCGTCTCGCAGTGCAGCGAGACCGAGATGTTGTCGGCCTTGTCGGGGAATCGGTCCATGGCGGCTCGAACGCCCCGCATGATGAACTCGAAATGGGCGATGTCGTACTGCTCGCCCGGTGGTGTCATGAGAAAGGAGCTCTGATCGTCCGAGCGACCGTGGAGTCCATGACCCCCGTAGAACATGAAGATCTTGTAGGAGGGAACACCGAATCGCTCGATCAGTTCTGGAATCTCGTCGATGTGCTCGGACATCATCGGGGCGAGGTGATAGGCGTAGTCGACGTACGAGTTTCCCTCGCTCATGTCGAGCACGTCCGGAAAGAAATCGGCGTACGAGCCACCCTTGTTCAAGTAGTACTGACCGGTTCGCATGTAGCTGATGCCGGTCGTGACACCTCCGGTCGCCGCCGCACGGCTCTCGGACTCGATGTCTTCGGCCAGCGGGTGATAGATGCCGAAATGCATGTGGGAATCCACCACGCCCGGAAAGGCCAGAAGGCCACCCCCATCAACCACTTCGTTGGCTTCCGACGGATCGATGTCGGGTGCAAGCCGAGCGAAACGCCCATCCTCGATTGCAATGTCCAATGACTCCACCTCGGGGTGGTTGGGCCGGACGACCCTCACGTTCTTGACAACGAGATCAGACATGTTCTCTTCTCCTTCAGACGGGCGTCGGCCCGTGTGGTGTTTCTTCAATCATCGGTTCCGTGATGGCGCCCCGCCAGATACCCAAGACCCAGCGCAGAGAGCAACCCGTTCCCGGCCAAGTATCCGTCGGCTCCGTGACCGGAGATCCCCACTGCCGCTCCGCCGGCTGCGTACAGCCCCGGGATCGGAGCACCGTCGCGAAGCACCCGAGCATTTCCATCGACTCGCAGGCCGCCTTGAGTGTGAAACAGAGCGCCGGTCACCTTGATCGATCCGTACGGTGAACGCAGCGGTTCTTCCCAGTGGGTTCGCCCGAATGAGTCGTCCGAGTCTCCAGCAGCAGCTGCCTCAGCCGCTTTGAGCGTCGCCTCGAGCGACGCCGCCGAGGCACCGATTACGCCGGCCAATTCTTCCGTTCCTTTCGACCAGCGAATCGCCTCGGCCGCCAGCAGATCCTGGTAGTCCTTGAAGACCCGACAAGCTCGGTCGATTCGTCGATCGAATACCACCCAAGCCACTCCGTCGGGCTGTTTGAGCACCGGAACCGCGTACTCGGAATATCCGGTGGTTTCATCGCCAAAGCGCTCCCCGGAGGTGTTTACCAGCACCGCACCGTGCATCACCGTCGCCCATGTGACCAGTATCCCGTGTGGCGAAGCCACCGAACCGTGCCCCTGGTAGGCGTCGAGGTAGCCGACGTCGGCGTTCAACGACTCGCCGATCGCGAGCGCGTCGCCGGTGCTCCCATCGCCACCGTGATAGAGGGCCCCCTCGATCTCCGGGATGTAACGAGCCACCAGATCCTGACGAGCACCGAACCCGTTGGTGGCCAGCACCACTCGGCGCGGCGTCACCTCTTCGCGACCCCCGTCGGGTGTCTCCAGTCGTACCGACACGATCTGCGACCCATCATGCTCCAGCGCCGTCAACCGCATCGGAGTGATCAATGTGACTTCAGGACGCCGCGCTACTTCGTCAAGAAGATGGCGGTGCAGAGTGCTGCCGGCCCGATCGGCCACCGCAAGACACCGATCGCGCGAATGGCCCGGGTACTGGAAGTCGGTCACCAACTCGAACGGTACGCCAGCGCTATCGGCCATCCAGGCCACCAGGTCCGGCGCCAACCGGGTCAAAGCTCGCGCCACTACGGGATCGGCTGCGGCTTTCGTCTTGGCCATGATGTCGGAGTAGAAACGCTCCGGAGAATCATCGATCCCGGCTTGACGCTGCCAGCGGCTCCCTCCGGCAGGCACCATCGAGGTGCTCATCGCGGTGTTGGAACCCAGGCGGAAGGTCTCCTTGGCCTCGACCACCACCACTTCCGACCCCTGTTCGGAGGCGGCCAGGGCGGCAGCCATCCCGGCGGCGCCGGCGCCGGCCACCAAGACGTCGATGGTCGACCCGCTCATGACCGGCCCCCATCGAACAGGTCTGCGCCCAATCCAACCAAGCGAAGAGCCAAGGCGGTCGGATCAAGGAGGGGCGGACCACCGGTCTGATGTACTTCGACGGCCGAACACCCGTTGATGATCACATCCACCCCGTCGAGGTCACCGACCGCCACCCGCTCGGCGACGATCCGGTTCCAGCGGTCCGTATCGCCGATGTCGTCCAGCGAGAGGTCGAGAATCAGGACTTCTTCAAGCTGAGACGACCAGCCGAAGGCATCTATACGATCGGCCAATTCATCGGCGATCGCCTTGTTGCGAGCAACGGCTGCCATTCGCAGACCGAGCGAGCCGAGGTAGGTCGACACCAGTCGGGTGATCCCGAACACCGGGAGAGGTGATTCCTCTTGGAGCCGCTCCAGGGCCGGATCGAGCACGCAATCCAAGAAGATTCCGTCGAAGCGATTCGGATCGGTTCGTAGAGCTTCCTCGTATACGCGCTCTTCCGATGTTCGGACCTGGCTTGAAGATTCGAGTCGGTTCGGGCCGTGAGAGAGGTTATCGAGCTGGATGGTCACGCCCGGCGGCGCCAGATGGTCGTAGCGGACCCGACGCCGAACCAACTCGTCTTCGGCAACCACGATCGGGGTGATGGCGCGCAGGTGCATGTCAACTCCTCGTCACTGCCAGCAGAAGCGGGGCAATGGATTCGCTCTCGAGATTTCGGAGCGTCCTCTCCAGATCGGCGACCCGTTCGCTTCCGATCAGGTCGGTGAGTTTGGTCCGCACCTGATCCCAGCCGAATGGCTGGCCGGCGGCGTCGCCGACTGGTTGTTCGACTTCGGCGGATCGCCGGGAACCGTCGCGCATCTCGACGGATACGCGTGCCCCGCGTCTTTCGGGGAGGCGACGCTCGAACTCGTCGGTGGCGGTCACCGCTACCCGCTCGGCGAGGTCGCGCACCTCGGGATCGCTCCGATGGTGTTCATCCGTGGCGGTTGGGCCGAAGGCGCCTTCAAGCAGCGTCACCGCCACCACGAATGGAACCGAGAACATGGCGGCGAGACGAGAAGGCCACTCGAGTCGATTGAGCGTGGAGGCGATCTGATAGGTCTCCACGCTCACGGAGTTCACCTCTTCGACCTTGATCCGCTGGTCTTGTTCGAACAGCCTGAGTGCTGCATCTGCCGCTGAGTGGGTGTAGGCGCAGGCGGCGTGACGCTTGAAGTAGCCACCCATGATCTCGAACCGCTCTTCGAAAGGAACCATCAGGGGTGCCGGATCGAAGGTCCCGATGAGATCGCCGTAGGTGTTGGCCGCGGTGCCGTCGACTCTGCCGGTTCCGGCGTAGGCCAGGCGGGCTGCTGCCAATCCGGCCGAATTGGCCGCCCCCACCCACAGGTTTCTGACGGGATGGCCTCTGAAGGCCGACTCGAAGTGCGGTGCCAGGCTCAGGCCGGTAGCGGCGTCGATGGCGGCGGCGACCCCGTCGGCATCGAGGTCCGACAGCTTGGCGGCGGTGGTGGCAGCGCCGGTTGCTCCCCAGGTTCCGTGGGGATGGACCCCTCGATGGAGCCGAGTGGCGCGACCGAACCGAGCGGCAACCTCGTATCCAGCCAGGACTGCACCCAGCCACGATTTGCCGTCGTGGTCCCCACAGGCGAGGGCGGCCGGGATCACGTGGGCCGCGGGGTGTCCGCGGGCGTACTTGTTGCCCTCATCGAGTTCGAGCGAACAGACCGCGAATCCGTTGACCCAGCAGGAGTCGAGAGCCGAACCCCATCGCTCGAGTCCGGCCAGCGGCGCCGAGCCGGTTTCGGGATGGCGATCGGCCAAAGCTTGCACCTCCGGAGTGGCGGCTCCGGCCATCATCACGCCCAAGGTGTCGAAGATGACCAGGAGAGTGCGATCGCGCACCCGGTCTGGAATCTCGGTCCAAATGAGCTTCTTGCTGCGGGCGCCCAGCGTTCGGACGGCGTCGGCCGCGGTCTCAGTCATCATCCCGGCACCGGGTCGAGCGTTTCAGAGTCCCAGGTAGGCGGTTCGAACTCGGTCATCTCCCAGCAACTCCTTCCCGGTCCCCTGTAGCGCGACGTTGCCGCTCTCGAGCACGTAGCCGCGGTCCGCCAGTTGGAGGGCCTGCGCAGCGTTTTGTTCGACCAGTAACACCGTCACGCCGTGCTGGCCGATGTCGCGAATGACGTTGAAGATGTCGACCACCAGCATTGGAGCGAGGCCGAGCGACGGTTCGTCGAGCATGAGTAGTCGCGGTCGAGCCATGAGCGCCCGACCGATGGCGAGCATCTGTTGCTCTCCGCCGCTCAACGTGCCTGCGATCTGGCCGGATCGTTCCTCCAGCCGGGGAAAGAGCGCAAACACTTCACCGATGGTGGTGTCGGCTTCGGCTCTGCCTCTTCGATACGCGCCGAGTTGCAGATTCTCCCGTACCGACGAGTCGGGGAACAGCTTGCGCCCCTCGGGAACCTGTACGAGTCCGTCGGCGACTATTTGGCGCGGTCGGAGGTCATGAATTGGGCGGCCGTCGAAGATGATCGATCCGGTCGAAGAACGAACAACGCCGGATATGGCCTTGAGGGTGGTCGTCTTGCCGGCTCCGTTGGCACCGATGAGGGCAACAACCTCCCCCTCGCCCACCTCCAGATCGATCCCGTGAAGGACCTCGAGATCGCCGTATCCTGCTCGAAGGTCTTCAATCTGGAGCAATCTGAAACTCCTTGCCGAGGTAAGCCTCCACGACCCTTGGATCCTTAGCGATCCGGGTGGGTAGTCCGACGGTCAACAGCTCGCCGTGGTGAATGACCGCGATCCGATCCGAGAGTGCCATGATCGCCGCCATCACATGCTCGATGATCAGGAGGGAGACTCCATCGTCGCGGATCGATCGGATGAGCTCGACCATCTCGATTCCTTCTGTGGGCGTCAACCCGGCCAGTACCTCATCCAGCAGAAGCACCTTCGGATCGGTGGCCAGGGTCCTGGCCAATTCGAGTCGCTTGCGCGCCGCCAGTGTCAGACCTTTCGACTGGCGGTCGGCGAGCGGCGCCAATCCGACGCGTTCGAGTATCGAGCGAGCATGAGCCTCGGCCACCTGTGGGTCGCTGCGACGAAGGAATGCTCCCACCATCACGTTCTCGAATACGGTCAACCCCCCGAATGGTCTGACTATCTGGAAGGTTCGAACCAGGCCGCGGCCCGCAATGGCGTGAGGCGCCAGTCGGTCGATTCGCTCGCCATCAAAGGTCACTGAACCTTCGTCGGAAGGAATGGCGCCTGCGATCAGATTGAAGAGAGTGGTCTTGCCCGCCCCGTTCGGTCCGATGATGCCCAGGATCTCTCCTTCGGTCAGGTCCAGGCTGACCTCATGGAGGGCGGTGAGGCCGCCGAACCGCTTGGTGACACCTTTGACACTGAGGATGGCGCTCATGTGATGCTCCGGCTGCGGAAGCGTCGGAACCAGCCGATCACGCCGTCGGGGGCGCGGATGATCACCACGACCAGGATCAGCCCAAAGAGAACCTGGTCCAGGCCGTTGACTCCTTCAATGGCGTTGAGGAACGAAGGAGGGTCACGAACGAGACTACGTGTCACCTCACCCAGAACCGACAGGATGCCAGCCCCCAGCACCGGACCCCAGATGGTGCCCACTCCTCCGATGATCGGCCGCAGCAGGATGAGGACAGAGATTGACGGTCCGAACGCCAGGTCGGAGTCGACGAACATGAGGAACATGGCGTAGTAGCCACCGGCCAGGGCGGTGATGAACCCGCTGATGGCTATGGCGAACAGCTTGGCTCGCAACGGGTTGATGCCCAGCGATGCCGCTGCGTCTTCGTCTTCGCGCACCGCAAGCATCCGACTGCCTAGGCGTGACTTCGTAACGGCGATCACTATCAAGGTGCCGAGCGCGACCAGGCCGAGAGCCACAAAGTACCGCAGGGCAGGGGTGTCTTCGAATTGCAGTGAACCCCAGGAGTCACCACCGGCGAGGGGAATCGTGATTCCGATGCTCGCTCCGACGAAGTCGAAATTGTTGAAGGTGAGCCGGAGCAGCTCTGCCAGGGCGAAGGTGGCGAGCGCGAAATATGCACCCTTGAGCCCGAACCGAAACGAGATCCATCCCGTCAGAAGCCCGAAGGTGGCTGCAACCAAGCCACCGAGAACCAACCCCAGCCAAGGCGATATCGAGTACCTGGTAAAGGTGACTGCAACGGTGTACGCCCCCAGCCCGAAATAGGCAGCATGCCCGAATGAGAACTGTCCGGCGAACCCTGACAGAACATTCCACCCGATTCCGGCCAGAGCAAAGATGAGGGCGGCAGTAGCGACCGACAGGGTGAACGTCGAAACACCCAATGGTACGAGAGCAAGCGCCGCCACCACGGCGAGCAGAACCAGCAGATCTCGCGAAGAGGCCGCCGCAAGCTGTCGCAGTCTGACAATCATCGCCGAACCCTTCCGAGAATCCCCTCAGGACGAAAAAACAAGACGGCAAGGAACACAACAAACACGCCGAGGAACTTCGATCCCGGCACAAACAGCTGGGTCAGCTCTTGAGTGAGGCCGATCACCAATCCGCCGATAAGGGCACCCGGTATCGATCCCATGCCGCCTAGCACCACGACGACGAAGGCGATGATCGTAAAGGTGTCGCCCGCCGTCGGGCTGACGAACAGGAAAGGAAGCACCAGAGCCCCGGCTGCACCGACGCAGGCGGCGCCGATACCGAACGTAATCGTGTATATGCGGTGCACATCGATTCCGACGAGTTCCGCCCCCTCGGGCTCCTGAGCGGACGCTCTGATCGCGGCCCCGAGTTGAGTTCGCTGTATCAGCAGATACAGAAGGCCAGCGAGCAGCAATGCCACCACGAAGGCGATCAGCTTCGGGAGGCTCACCACCGCGCCGAACACCCTGAGGGGGAAGTCGAGGGTGATGACGCCCAGGTCGAATTCGTTGCGCGCGTAGGCGAGCTCGATGGAACGAGGAGTACCGGTGAACAGGACAAGCGCCAGGTTTTGGATGATGATGGCAATCCCGAGTGTCAGCAGTAGCTGGTTATGGACCGGGGCATCCATCACCGGATTGATGGCAACGCGTTGAATGCCGACACCGATAATGAACATCAGCGGGACTGTGATGAGGAGCGACACGTAGGGGTCGACTCCATAGTTCATGAAGAGCAGATAGCTGGCGTAGATCGCAACCGTCATCAACGCCCCATGGGCGAAATTGATGATGTCCAGCACACCGAAGACCAAGCTCAGCCCCATGGCGACCAAGCTGTAGACGCCCCCGATCAGCAGGCCCGATATAACGGCCTGCGCAAACACCGTGTGATTGGTGTCCCACCACCCCGTTTGTGGGACGGCAACCGCCGCAACGACTGCGAGGACAGCCCAGGCTGCTTTCCCGGACTGCCCTCGCATATCGCTAGTTATCTCCTATGCGTGGCGTGGCTAGCCGCCCCAGGGAGTACCCGGGAACACCGGGTCGGTTTCCCTCAGTGGGAGCGGAAAGACCTGCTGCACTTCACCATCGATCACCTGCATCAACACCGGCTCGGCGTTTATGTTCTCGCCGGTCGCGTCGAAGGTAATCGGTCCTGGATAGGCCAGGAAATGATCCGTGATATCCGTTGTAGCAAGTGCTGCTCGAACATCGGCAGGGTCGGAAGAACCGGCCCGCTCCAGGGCATCGGCGATCACATAGATCGCCTGATAGGCAAGCATTGCCTCAGTATCCATCGCATCATCGAACTCCGCCTCGAACTTCGCCAAGACAGCGGCGACCTTGGGGTCCGATGAATTGAAGTGGTAGTTCGAGTTGAAGAACAACTCAGATTCTGCGCCGAAGTCTTCAACAAACTGCGGCGTGTGGAACGCACCCTGAGCGATACCCACAATGGCCATCACATCGACTTCCAGATCTGTGGCGGCGCGGGCCGCCAGCAGTCCGTCGTTGTAATAACCGGTGACCACGATGACGTCGGGAGACCCGGCCGCGGCCTGAGCCATCTCCGTCGTCAGATCGGTCACCGAGAAAGGCGCATATGGGATATCAGTGATGACCTCGATGCCGTATTGGCCCGCTGCTGCCGCAAAGGCCGCAGAAACCTCGACACCGAATGAGGTGTCGTCATGAAGGTAGGCCACGGTCTTGATGTTGCCGCCGCCGAGTTCGTTCAGGAACTTGGCACCGTTCGCTCCCATGCTGGATGCGTTCGGCTGAATCCGGAACACATTGGCAAAACCCTCATCGAGGATCGAGTCCGCCACGGCGACATCGATCACGAGCGGGACGCCGTCACGCTCAGCGATGGCTGCCACAAGGGTGGTCACTGCAGACTGATAGGTGCCGATGAATGCTGAGACACCGTCGTTGATGAGGCGCTCGGCCTCTGACGCGCCTACGTCGGCTGCTCCAGTCGAGTCGGCGGACGCCAACTCGAGTGGTGCCCCACCGAGCGACGCTATGCCGCCCGCTGCATTGATTTCATCGACAGCCATCCTGGCTGCATTGTCCATGCGGTTGCCGGCACCGGCGAGACCGCCGGTCAGCGGATGCAGGGACCCGATCAAGATCGGATCGGGTGGTTCGGTCGACGCCGCCTGAGTCGTCGCAGGCGCCTGAGTCGTTGCAGCTGCCGCCGCCGCCGTCGTCGCGGGCGACTCCGCCGCAGCTGTGGTAGTGGTCCCTGCGTCATCGTCGCCGCATGCTGCGGCAACCAACGCCAACGAGAGGAGCAGGGATAGATAGATCGTGGTTCTTCTCATTCCGGCCCTTTCAGAGCTTGCCCCGTCTGTTCCGTCCAGCGAAACATCGTTTCAGGGGGGAGCGGAATGTAGCATCGATCTGAATCGGGTGTCAACGGAAAGGTGAGCCAATGCCGAGCGGATCACTGGAACTGGTCCAAGAGTATCTCCTTGCCGCGGCGGAACGACGCCTGGAGGATGCGAGCCGATTCCTCGACCCCGATGCCGTCATCGTCTTCCCCCAAGGCCGCTTCGAAGACATCGAGGGAATGGCGGCGGCGATGTCGGGCCGGTATCGCTCGATCGACAAGACGCACCAGACTTGGGACATCATGGCCGCTGATACCGACACCACAGTGGTGGTGACGACGGGAACGCTCCATGGAGTCAATATCCATGATGTGGCCTTTGACGGAATTCGTTTCTGCGACCGGTTTGTCATCCGCAACGGCATCATCACGGAACAGCACGTCTGGAACGACCTGGCCGAATCCGGAGCGCTCTCGAGACGCTCCTGAGAACGCCCCGGTCACCCAGTCCGAAGATCCCTAAGGAATGGAGGACCGGCGTCCTCCATCGAGGAACAGGGTCGATCCGTTCATGACGGTCGCCGCATCATCGAGCAGCAATGCGACCGCCCAGGCCACGTCCTCGGGAGTAGCGAACCTATCTACGGATGCCTCGGCGAGAAGCCGAGCGCGCGCTTCTTCGATCTCAACTCCCCCGGCAGACGCCAGATGCTCGATCAGCCGATCGACTCGCGGACTGTCCACCGGCCCTGGGGCCACAGCGTGACAGGTGATGCCACGCGGTCCGTATTCCTGGGCCAGTTGGCGCACCAGAGCAGCCAATGCGGCGTTGGCGACACCGGCGGTGACCGAAGCCGGGCTGGGGTCGTACCCGAGGTGGCCGGTGACCGCCACTATCCGGCTTCCGGAGACGAGGTGACGGTCGACGGTTCGAACCAGACGCAACAAACCGTTTACTTTCACGTCGAAAGCTTCCAGGACCGACGCGGTGTCGACGTCGGCCACGCCGCCCGCCAGAGGCGGACCGGCCGCGTGGACCACCACTCGCACCGGGCCATCGATCCTGTCACCCACCGCAGCCACCGAGTCGTCGTCACCGAGATCGACTTCCATGAAGTCGGAGCCGGGTCGGGGGTGGCGAGTAAGGCCCAAGACGGTCAGCCCGCGATCTCGCAGCGCCCCTGAGATTGCCGATCCCAGCGCCCCGGCGGCGCCGGCCACCACGGCCCATTCCTGAGTCATGACTGCCTCCTGTGGGTGAGCTCCATCATCTTGGAGACCGACGGGTCGGCGTCGAGGCCTCCGATTGCGTGTTCGAGAACCCCGATCTGCTCGGCCGGGATCTCGTGAGCGGCGTTGAGACTGAACTTAGTGGCGAGTTCTTCGGGTGAGAGTGGACGATCGGGCCCTCCGCGGTTGTGGCTGATCCGCTCAGAGATCTCTGAACCATCACGAAGACGCACCGTGAGCACGGCCGGGAACTGGTAGGGAAAAATGGCGGTGGCCTGTTCGTCGGCCACGCACTTCACGATGCCGGCCAACCGAAGACGCTCCGGATCGCGCAGTGTCTCGTCGGTGAAATCGTTGGAGTACACCCCCAAGCCGCCCCCGCCCACCAGGGCGGTGGCCACCGTAAAAGGGCCACTGAACTTGGCGTGATAGGGGGTCAGCGGCCGGATCTTTTCCTCGTAAGGTTCGGCAATGGTGCGGAGCACGGGAGCGGGCACCCCCAGCTCGATGGCCTCTATCTCGGCCGGATCAACTCCTCGGGCGCGCAGTGCCAGCGCGGCGTCAATGCCGGCGTGGGTGAAATGGTTGGTCGGATACGGCTTGTAGAAGATTCGCGGCAATTCCCAAGCCTCGCCCAATCCATCGAGAATCGCCCCCTCGTCGAAGCGGCCCTCCGAATAGGCGCGGAAGAAACCGAAACGTCCCTCCAGAACCGTTGGCGGCCCGGTCAACCCGTGACGGGCCATCAGCGCAGCGTTGACTCCGGCGTGAGCCGCCCACCCACAGTGGATTCGCTTGACCGAACCGCCTGTGCGGTTGGCTTCGAGCAGTCCCGCGCCCATGCTGGCGGCGATCCCGATGGAATGGCCGATCTGCTCGGCACTCAAGCCCAACAGGGTGGCTACGGCGGCTGCCGCACCCAGCGTGCCGACGATCGACGTGGCATGCAGTCCGTTTTCGAAGAAGATCGAATTGCGGAGGACCGGGTCATAGGCGGCCATGCCGAGCCTCACACATATCTCGTCACCTACCGCTACGGCCACCAAGAAGTCACTCCCGGAGGTCCCTTCGGCTTCAGCCACCGCCAGGGCGGCGGGGATTATCGATGCCGACGGATGCAGCACCGACGGAAGGTGAGTGTCATCGAAATCGAGAGCATGGGCCAGGGTCCCATTGACGAGAGCGGCATTCGCTGCCGGTAAGCGTCCGGATTCGCCAATGACTGTTGCCTGCGGCGCTCCCCCGGCCTCTCGGGCTACGGCAAGCGTGATTGCGCTCGGGTCCTCGCCGGTCGCGGCCAGAGCGTTGCCCACCAAGTCGAATACCCGTTCCGTGGCGTCCTGGACGAGGTGAGCCTCCAACCCGGCCGATCGGGTCGCCGCGGCGAAGGCGCCCAGCGCGTGGACCAGTCCCTCAGCCATCGATGATTGCGAGAGGTCGAGTGGGCGACCCGGTCGCACCGACCAGTTTCAGCGGAGCGGCGACGAACAGAAACTCGTCGACTCCCGTCGCCGCCAGGTCGGTGAGGTTCATTACTTCCATTATGTGAATGCCCGCCTCCACCAGGAGGATGCGATGGACCGGCAACGTGGCGTGGCCGGCGCCGGGGCGGATCACCTCATAGGCAATGGTCTCGGCACCCGTGACCCGGATCTCGCGCTCGGCCAACCAGTGGCCGGCGGCCTCACCCGGCCCGGGGGCCCCGCCGGCCTGGCCACAGAAGATGTCGGACTCGCTCCAGTGGGCCGCCCAGCCGGTGCGTATCAACACCGCGTCGCCCTTGCCAACGGCCACTCCGGCCGCTTCTCGAGCAGTCTCCAGGTCGTTCACCGTCACCTCGTAGCCGGCTTCGAGGACGTCCACGTCGTGAACTGCTGCCACGTCCAACAACACGCCGCGGCACACGATGGGTTCCACCGTGTCGATGCCCAACGCCGTCAACCCGTGGTTCGACTGCGAGGCACCAGCATCCACTTCCCCGTACATCAACCCGTCCTGCGAGACGTGACCGAGGGCATCGATGTGGGTTCCAACGTGGCCACCCATCACGAAAATCTCGTTGGCGGCCGAGCCTCCGTCGGAACGGACCATGTCACCGTGACGCCGCATCATGGCCAACTGGAAGGCCGGGTGATTGGGCGAGACCGGCATCCCTCGCTCCCACGGGTGGGCTAAGTCGATCACGCCGGCAGAGGCGATCGCATCCCATGTCAGGTCCAGCGGCGCGCTCACAGGACTCCTTTGTCGGTCAGTTCTGCCAGATCGTCCTCGGTCAAGCCCAACTCGTCGCCATAGATGGTCGAGTTGTCCTCCCCCAGGCCACGCCCTGCCCACCGAATACGGCCGGGTGTGTCGGACATGCGGAACATCACGTTCTGCATCTTGACGCTTCCCAGGTCGGCGTCCTCGATTGCTGCAATCGATCCGAGCGCCTCATATTGAGGGTCCTCCATGATCTGTTCGATGTCATAGACGGGAGCGACGGCCGCTTCTGCCTCCTCGAATGCCGAAATCACTTGCTTCAAATCGTGCTGGGCGATCCAGCCTCCGACATAGTCGTCCAGTTCTTGGGCATGCTTGGCCCGCTCCGCGCCTGAAGCAAACCATGGCTCGTCGATCACCTCGGGATGCCCAACGAGGCGCATCGCCCGCTCCGCTATCGATTGGGCGCTGGTCGATATCGCCACCCATTTGCCGTCAGCCGTGCGATACGTGTTGCGCGGGGCGTTATTGACCGACCGGTTGCCGGTGCGTACCTGCACGATGCCGAGTTGGTCGTACACGATTGGCTGCGGTCCGAGGATGGTCAGGATCGGTTCGATGATGGCGAGATCGATGACCTGGCCGGATCCACCGTGTGCGTCCCGGTGATAGAGGGCCATCAGAACGGCGTTGGCGGTGGCCTGGGCGGCGATGCCGTCGGCCAGCCCGAAGGGCGGCAGCGTCGGGGGCCCGTCCGGTTCCCCGGTGATGTGAGCGAAGCCACTCATCGATTCGGCCAACGTGCCGAATCCGGGGCGGCCGGCGTAGGGGCCGAACTGACCGAAACCGGTCACTCGAGCAACGACGAGCCTCGGATTGATCTCGCGTAGGCGGTCGGGAGCGAGATTCCACCGTTCGAGGGTCCCGGGTCGGAAGTTCTCTATGAGCACATCGGCTGACTCCACCAGCCGCACCATGAGCGCCTGCCCCTCACGATGGGACAGGTTGAGTGTGATCGTCTTCTTGTTACGGCTCAGCATCTTCCACCACAGCGGTATCCCGTTCTTGCTGTGGCCGTGGTCGCGGACCGGATCGCCGCGGGGATGCTCGATCTTGATGACCTCGGCACCGAAGTCACCCAGGATGGTCGCGGCAAGGGGTCCGGCGAACAGCGTCGACACATCGAGGATCCGGACCCCTTGCAGCGCTTGAGAGTTCTGAGACATCCTTGTTCCGCTCACTGGAATAGCGTTTCGTTGTGAATATATCAGGGCTAGGCTCGGCTGTGCCAACGCTGAATGAGAGAATCTGCAGGTGTCAGCTCCCACCCACCCATCAGGCTTTGCACCGTCACGGAGCTTTCTCTACGTACCCGGAGACCGGGCCGACATGCTCTCCAAGTCGATGGAGCATGGCTCCGACGCACTCATCATCGACCTCGAAGATGCGGTACCTGCCGCTTCCAAGGCACAAGCTCTGGACATCGTCGCGTCTTGGCTTTCCGAGCAAGACAAGAATCCGACCGCCATCTGGGTACGCCTCAACCCGCAACCTGATCTCCTCGACCGCGAAATCGCAGCCGTGGTGCAACCGGCCCTGACAGGCGTGTATCTACCGAAGGTCTCTTCACCCAGCGAAGTGGACTCTGTCGCAGCCCGCCTCGATGAGCTCGAGGCCGCAAGCGGGATCGATCCCGGTACGTTGCGAATAGCCCCGTTGCTGGAAACCGCCGCAGGGATCCTCAGCGCAGCCCCCATCGCCGCCGCGCCTCGCGTCTCGCACATGGCGCTCGGAGAAGCGGATCTGGCCGCCGACCTGGGAATGCAGCCCTCGCCCGACGGACGAGAGCTGGCTCCAATCCGTACTGCGTTGGTGGTGGCATCGGCTGCCGCCAAACTCAACCCGCCCATTGGTCCCGTCTACACCACCTTCCGAGACCTGGAGTCCCTTCGCAAGACATCGATACCGCTGCGCCGAATGGGCTACGGGGGACGGGCGGCCATCCACCCCGACCAGATTCCGATCATCAACGCCGCCTTCTCGCCAACCGTCGAGGAACTCGCTTCCGCTCGCGACGTCGTGGATCGATTCGATGCAGCACGAGAAGCCGGGAGTGCCGTCACCGTCGCAGAAGACGGATCGCTGATCGATGAGGCCATCGTGCGCCGTGCCCGACACACGCTTATATCTCGGAACTCGACAACCAAGGAGAGATGACCCGTGACTGCTCCCGGCGTGAAGGCGATCCTCGGATACGACATCGTCGATGGCGTTTCGATCGATGAGTACGAACAATGGCTCTGGGATGTGCACGTCCCCGACCTTCTGGCCAACCCCTTCGTGGAGTCATTGGTCTTCAACAAGGTCATCCGCCCGATTACGGCGACCAGTTCCGGCTCTGCCACCGCTGACGATCCGCAGACGTTCTACCGGATCGCAGAGCTGCAGTTCGCAGATCACGACGCCTACGACGCCTATCTCCAATGGTTCAGAGACAACCCCATTCCTCCTGAACGCGGACCAGCGGGTAGAACGAAGTTCCGGTTCTATGTACTCACCGATTCGGTAGAAGCCAAGCGCGAAAGCTGAGCCGAACGGGACTCAAGCGGACGGTTCGACCGCTGTCTACGTCTACGCCGAACGGGGTGAATCGCAAGACATATTCTCGCTAAACGTCCAGTTCACGGTTGATTCGGATGGTGACGGTGTCCTCGACGATGTCGATAACTGCGTCGATGATGTGAATCCGGGTCAGGAGAACTTCGATGTTGGCGCATTTGGCGATGCGTGTGATCCCGATCTATGGAGTTCCTCCGGCCGTCGGGCCAGGCCGTTCCGGCGGTCGCGGACAGCGCACCGTCCGAGCTGTCGTCCGACAAGTGGTCACTCTCAGGCCGGGGTGAGCCACCGAGAGGTTGCCGACGCCCCAGGTGTCTCGTCAGCAGCGGTGTCACTGTTTCTCAAACGGGATCGGACGAGAGCATCTCCGCAGGCCATCTCGCAAAGAGCCACTGCGAACTCAAATACGGTCATCTAGCCCTAACACCGGGCCTGCCATGAGCAGAGACTGGCGACCAACGACTGACGGTAGGGGTCGCTGATCCCTCCGATCCGTGATCCGATGGTCCTGTTCTGACGAGAGCACTAGGTGGAATACCATGACGACGAAGCTGGATCCGACGAAGCTGGCCGACTGGGAGATCGCCGAAGCCGCCGAGGCGTCGATGAAGACCTTCAACCAACTGGGGCAGGAACTCGGCCTCCAGGGCGATGAGTTGATTCCCTACGGCAAGTGGCTGGGCAGGGTCGACTACCGCGCGGTCCTCGACCGCCTCGAATCGGCACCGCAGGCCAAGTACATCGACGTGACCGCCATCACGCCGACTCCGCTGGGCGAGGGCAAGACCACCTCGGCCATCGGGCTGATCCAGGGCCTGGGCAAGCTCGGCGAGAGGGTAACCGGCGCCAT
Organism: Acidimicrobiia bacterium; assembly: GCA_036482315.1. Lineage (GTDB taxonomy): Bacteria > Actinomycetota > Acidimicrobiia > Spongiisociales > UBA11373 > JACZWZ01. The sequence continues at coordinate 19,358 of JAZGIX010000002.1, forward strand.
CAGGCAGCCGAGCGGCGGCCCGACCTTCAACATCAAGGGCTCGGCCGCCGGCGGGGGGCTCGCCCAGTGCATACCACTCACCCCCTTCTGCCTGGGACTGACCGGGGACATCGACCACATCACCAACGCCCACAACCTGGCCATGGTGGCGCTCACCTCACGGATGCAGCACGAGCGCAACTACGACGACGCCCGGCTGGCCAAGAGCAACCTGACCCGATTGGACATCGACCCCGATCGAGTCGAGCTCCGGTGGGCCATGGACTTCTGTGCACAGTCACTGCGCAACATCGTCATCGGCCAGGGCGGGAAGATGGACGGCTACGAGATGGACTCGGGGTTCCAAATCACCGTGTCCAGCGAGCTGATGGCCATCCTGGCGGTCGCCACCGACCTGGCCGACCTGCGGACACGGATCGGCGAAATCATCGTCGCCTACAACAGAGCGGGGAATCCGGTGACCACCGCCGACCTCGAGGTCGACGGAGCGATGACGGCATGGATGGTCGACACCCTCAACCCGACGCTGATGCAGACGCTGGAGGGCCAACCGGTGTTCGTCCACGCCGGCCCGTTCGCCAACATTGCCATCGGGCAGAGTTCGATCATCGCCGACCGGCTGGGCACCAAGCTCTCCGACTACCACGTGACGGAGAGCGGGTTCGGGGCCGACATCGGATTCGAGAAGTTCTGGAACCTCAAGTGCCGGTACTCGGGCCTCGAGCCGAACGCAATCGTGATCGTCGCCACCATCCGGGCGCTCAAGATGCACGGAGGCGGCCCCGAGGTCAAGCCGGGGATTCCGCTCGACGCTGCGTACCACGAGGAGAACCTGAAGCTCCTCGAGGACGGCTGCGAGAACCTGATCGCACACATCGAACTGGTAAAGAAGAGCGGCGTACGGCCGGTCGTCTGCGTCAACGGCTTCCACACTGACACCCCTGCGGAGATCGCCCTGGTGCGCAGGATCGCCGAGGAGAGCGGTGCGTTAGCGGCGGTGTCGCAGCACTGGATGGAAGGCGGCGATGGAGCCATCGAGTTCGCCGAGACGGTCATGGAGGCCTGCGAGGAGAAGCCCGACTTCGAATTCCTGTACGACCTCCGGAAGCCCTTGCGAGAGCGCATCCACCTGATCGCCCGCGAGGTGTACGGCGCCGACGGCGTCTCCTACACCCCCGAGGCACATACGAGGCTCGAAGAACTGGAGGCCGACCCGAACATCTCAGAATTCGGCATATGCATGGTCAAGACCCATTTGAGCCTGTCGCACGACCCGGACCTCAAGGGCCGACCTCGGGGTTGGACCCTGCCGATTCGGGACATCATGGTGTACCAGGGCGCCGGCTTCGTGGTGCCGGTGGCTGGCACCATCAAGCTGATGCCGGGGACCGCCTCCGATCCCGCCTACCGGCGCATCGATGTGGACGTGGAGACCGGCAAGGTAGAGGGGCTGTTCTAGGGGGAGCAGGGAAGGCGGAGCCGGTCTCAGCAGGGCGGGTCGACCCCGGTTTGCCGGGTGGTTGGCGGCCGAACCCTGCCCGGCATGTCCCGCGCCGCCGGCGGACGGCTGCCACTGCGGCCGACACGCCTAGCCTTGGCAGGGTGGCGCCCCACGTTCGCTTCGACGACCTAACCCCGGGCGCCGGGCGCTCCTTCGAATTCGTCGGCTTCTCCGGGGTGGTGACCACCACCGAGGTCGCCGAGGTGGCGGAGGTACTGGAAAGCGTCGAGCAGGCCACCGCCGGCGGGCTGTGGGCCGCCGGGTTCCTCTGCTACGAGGCCGCTCCCGCGTTCGACCCAGCCTTCCGGGTCCGCCCGCCCGATGGTGGGGTGGCAGGACGCTGTCCGCTGGCGTGGTTTGGCCTCTTCGAGGAGTGCCTGCCCGTCCCACCCCCCAAGCCGGACGGCGGGTACACGCTCAACGATTGGGAGCCGACTGTGATGGCCGCCCACTACGGGGCTGCTATCGCGGCGATCAAGGACCACATCGCGGCCGGCGACACCTACCAGGTCAACTACACCTTTCGCTTGCGCAGCCTCCTCCGGGGCAATCTGCAGTCGTTCTACGCCGACCTGATCGCCGCCCAGCGAGGGGCCTGGGCGGCGTACATCGACACCGGCTCGCTGGCGATCGCCAGCTCCTCACCAGAGTTGTTCTTCGACCTCGACGACGGGGTGCTCACCTCGCGTCCCATGAAGGGGACGGCACGGAGGGGACGGTGGTCGGCCGAGGACCTGGCTCTGGCCGACGGCCTGGCCAACTCCGAGAAGGAACGCGCCGAGAACCTGATGATCGTCGACCTGATCCGCAACGACGTGGGTCGGATATCCGCCTTCGGATCAGTGGCGGTGCCCTCGCTGTTCGACATCGAGCAATACGACACCGTCTGGCAGATGACCTCCACGGTGACCTCCCGGCTGCGGGCGGAGGCACGGCTCTCGAACGTCTTCGAGGCGCTCTTCCCCTGCGGTTCGGTCACGGGAGCACCCAAGGTCAGGACGATGGAGATCATCGCCGGGCTGGAGACCTCACCCCGCGGGCCCTACTGCGGGGCAATCGGCTACGTGGCGCCCGGGGGGCGACGCGCCGCGTTCAACGTGGCAATCCGGACCGCCGTCGTCGACCTCGGCTCGGGTGAGGTGGAATACGGGACGGGCGGTGGGATCACTTGGGATTCGACGACCGAGGGAGAGCACGCCGAGGCCCTTGCCAAGGCAATGGTCCTCACCGCGCGCTACCCGGTGTTCGACCTACTCGAGACGCTGCGTTGGGAGGGGGTCGGTTACTCGGAACTCGACCGGCACATGGCCCGCTTGGAGGCCTCGGCCGCATACTTCCGGTTCCAGTTCGATCGGAAGCGGGTTCTCGCCGAGCTCGAAACAACGGCCGCCGCGGCCGGCGACGGAGTCGCCCGGGTCAGGCTCACCCTGGCCGAGGACGGGACCCCGCACGCCGCCTGGACCCGACTGGAGCCCTCCCCGGGGCCGGTACGACTGGTAATCGACGACGTCCCCATCGATCCCTCCGACACCATGTTGTACCACAAGACGACCAGCAGGGGGTTGTACGAGGATCGCCTCGCCCGCCACCCGAAGGCCGACGACGTGGTGCTGGTGAACGAAGCCGGCCAGGTGACCGAGACGACTATCGCGAATATCCTTGCCCGGCTCGACGGCGAGTGGTGCACCCCCCCACTGGACTCGGGCTGCCTCCCCGGCGTCTACCGGGAGCACCTGCTCGATGAGGGTGTGATCATGGAGCGCCGCCTCACGCCCGCCGACCTGCGGGCGGCAGACGAACTCGCGGTGGTCAACTCGGTGCGGCTGTGGCGGTCGGCCGAGCTCGTCGACACGGAGCACTGAGAGCCCGGCCTAGGCGCGGGGTGCGGCCATCAGGCGGCGGGTGAGATTGCTGCCGAGAATGGCGCAGACGTCGGTGGGGACATGGTGTCCCACGGCGGCATCGAAGAGGACCCGGTAGGAAGGGCCGATGTCCTCGTCACCCAGCCAGCAGGCGACGGCCACCGAGACGAGAGGGAGCGCACGGAACGAGAAGGCCCGATCTGCCAGTGGCTCGGACCGTCCGCCGAGGCCCTGGGCAGCCGCGGAAAACGCGTCGGTGTCGTTGCCGAATGCCTTCGCCAACTCGGCGCCGGTGTAACCCTGGAAAGCCTGGGCATAGAAGGCGCCGTCTCGCAACTCGCTGAAGGCGATGCGGCGTCCCGTTTCCGGCGTTCCGTCGCACGTCGCGAAGTAATAGGCGACCAGGGCCGCAGTAGATGGGTCGACCCTCTCGGCGGCGTCGACCCATACCGCCGAGAACCCCGGGAACGCGACCAACGCCTCGCGCCCCCAGACCGAGAGCCGGAAATCTCCGGAGCCCCCGGCGACCGAGGCGTAAGAGGAGTGAGTGTCGGCGGCGAGCCGCTCCGGATCTGCCTCGGCGAGCCCCGCCCAGATCTCGGCCACCCGTGCCAACAGCGACCCGGTGGCGTCGGTGCGGTCATTGGTGGTCATGTGATGCCTCCCGGGTGGAAGATGGCGCATCCGCCCGGTGGCTCACCGTAACCGAGTCGAGTTCAAGGATGGTTCGGGAATACCTC
>JAZGIX010000003.1:0-5235 GCA_036482315.1 Acidimicrobiia bacterium
CTGCCCGTCACCACGATGACACCGGACCGTCCCCGTCCCCGTCCAATTGGGTGGCCTACGGCAGCGAGCAGCAACCCCCACCTCTGGTTCCCGCGGCCCCTCCCATGCCGGGGCAACCACCGACGGAATCTGATTCGATTCGGCGCGCGATAATCACATGATATGGACCGGCCCTTGCTTGGTGCCTACACGGAGCCAGCCGCTCACGAGGCGATCTCCAACATCATCCGCCGCTACTCAACGAATCCAGCCGATGTGCGTCACCAAGCATTGCAGGACATCGATCTGAGCCGCGTCGCCCATCTACTCGATCTCGGGTGTGGCTTCGGCTTCATGGTTGATGCCCTCGCCGGCAGAATCCCGGCTGCCGCGGAGATCGTCGGCCTGGACATGCACCCCAACAACCGGGATGCGTTCCTGACCCGAGCCGGGGCGATCGCGGGCTCGGCCCGGTTCGTCTGCCAAACGCTCGACACGCACCTCGACTTCCCCGGTCGCTCCTTCGATGCCGTCATCGCTTCGTACTCGCTCTACTTCTTCCCCGGAGTCATCCCGGAGGTGGCGCGGGTCCTCAAGCCGGATGGTGTCTTCCTGAGCCTGACCCACAGCGAATCGCACTTCGATAGCTTGCTCAAGGCGACCGGGTTTTCCCCCCAGCAGTCGGAGCTGCACAGCGTCCTTCTCGAGTTCTCGGCGGAGAACGGCAACGTCAAACTCGCCCAGCATTTCGCCGTCGTCGAGAGCCATCCCTACCGCAACACACTGGTGTTCCGTTCCGAGAACCTCGCCGACTACCTGGCATTGCTTCGCTTCAAACTGCCGTCGCTGTTGCCCGCCCAGACCGTCGGCCAAGAGCAAGCGAAGAACCTACTGGACCGGGCCCGTGACCTGCTGGTCGCCAGTGGCTGCGTCACCATCGAGAAGGACGACACCGCCTTCATCTGCACGGAGCCGACTCCCCCATGAGCTACGGCCACTGCGAGCGCTGCGGAGCCAGTCTGGTCACGATGGAGTTGGAGGGCCGGTCGCGGGACGTGTGCTCGGAATGCGGCAGGGTCGCCTATCGCAACCCGCTGCCGGTGGCGGCCGCCGTCGTCCTGAATGATCGCCGGGAGGTCTTGCTGGTCCGGCGCCGCTACGAACCGCATGCGGGGATGTGGTGCTTGCCGACCGGTTTTGCTGAACTAGATGAGACCATCGACGAGGCGGCCTTGCGAGAACTGCGCGAGGAGACCGGGGTGGTGGGCACGATCCACCGGTTGCTGACGGCGCGGTCGTACTCGGACGACTTCTACGGTGAGCTCCTCTTCATCTGCTTCGAGGTGGAGAAGACGGAAGGCACTGAGGTTCCTGGAGACGACGCCGAGTCGCTCTCATACTTCCCTCTCGCGGAGCTTCCCACACTGGCTTTCGAGGCCCACACCGAGGCAGTGCAGACATGCGAAGCGTTGCATCGGGAGCCGTGGGCGATCCAGGACTCCTTCACCCGCCTGTACTCCGACAGCGGGGAGGGAATGCTGTCCGACGCTCTAGTGGCCCTGGTCGAGGAGCATGCCGGTGAGATCTGCGACCGATGGCTCGAGGTGGTATGCCGAGATCGAACGACACTCTCCTACGCTCGATCCGATCTCACCGGCATCAGGGACGCGGGCTTTGAGGCACTCTCTCAGTTCTCCGCCTGGCTGCTCGACAGGGAACAGGGCGCCGCGGCGGAGCGCTTCTACTTCGAGGTAGGCCGGCGTCGTGCCCAGCAGGGCGTTGACCTGGCGGAGCTGATAAGCGCGCTCACCCTGCTCCGCAAGGAGATCTGGGCGTTCGCCCGAGAGCATCAGGTACTGGCCAACCCGATAGATGTCTACCGCGTCATGGAGCTGACCCGGCGCATCGTCCTCTTCTTCGACAAGGCCCTGTTCCACGCCACCCGGGGCTTCATCTCGGCCACCGACGGTACCTCCTGAGACCGAGTCGCCTACGACCTCGGCCGTCCGCGGTGCCGGACCTCAGATCACGGTGCCCCGGTGTGTCCGACACCGTCACATGGTCCCGTCGCGCCCTGCCTCCGCCAGAGCCACCGTGTTCGCCAGCAGGCCGGCGATGGTCATCGGGCCGATGCCACCCGGAACCGGAGTGATGGCCGAGGCCACCTCGACCGCTTCGTCGAATCGAACGTCACCGGACAGGCCGGATTCGGTCTTGGTGGTCCCGACGTCTACGACGACCGCACCCGGCGCCACGTGCTCTCCGCCGATCAAGCCGGGGCTTCCGGCGGCCACGATCAGGATGTCGGCAGATCGCGCGATGCCGACGAGATCCTTTGTGGCGGAGTGCGCGACCGTGACCGTTGCGTTGCGCGACTTCTGGCTCAACATGATCGAGAGGGGTCGGCCCACCAGTTGCGAGCGACCGACGATCACCACGTTCTTTCCTGACGTCCCGATCTCGTAGAAGTCGAGCAGACGCAGGACCCCGCTCGGCGTGGCCGGTCTGGGGGCCGGCAGATCCAGCACCACTCGCCCCAGGTTGAGGGCATGGAGGCCATCTGCGTCCTTGCTCGGGTCGATACGCATCAGGGTGCGATCGGAGTTCAGCTGCCGGGGAAGCGGTAATTGGACGATATAGGCGGTTACGTTCGGATCGGCGTTCAGCTCGTCGACGGCCGCATCGACCTCGCCCTGGGAGACATCACTTCCCAGCCTGCGATCGACCGACTCGATTCCCGCCTTGACCGCGGCCTTGTGCTTCATCCCGACGTACACGGCCGAGGCGGGGTCGTCACCGACGAGGAGTGTCGCCAGACCCGTGCTCACGCCGTCGGCTGCCAGCGCAGTCACCCGCTCGGCGACCTCGGCCCGCTGCGCCGCCGCGGGCTCCTTCCCCGTGAGAATCCTTGCTGTCATGGCACCTCCTGTGACCGAGCCTAGGAGTGATAATCGGGGACCTAGTCGGTTGCTCCGGTCCGCCGAAACCGCCATCGCCGGTGTGCCGGACGGACACAATGGGCAACGCTTGTTTCGATGTGGGGATCGAGAATCGCTATCGGCCTGGTGGACGACTTACACACCTCGAAACAAGCGCCCGGGCAAGGCTCCAATCGGGGCCCGGTGCCGCCCCCGAGCCGCGGGCTCAAGCGGTGGCAGGCTGCGGACCCGCCGCGGGGATCTTGCACGATCAGGCACAGCAACGGCTCATGGGCTCGGCTCCTCGCCACACCGGCCATTGCCTACGGGTTCTGCTCTCCAGGGGAGATGTACCTGATTTGCCGGTACGGCTTCATTTGCTCTGCCACGGTGTCTCTGAGCACGTTTCCGGATACGTGCATCAGCGTGTCACCGAAATCGGAATCGATTCCCATGCTGGCCAAGCACGGGTAGTGATGGTGCAGCAGGCCCGCTTCCTGTTCGGCGTCGTCGGCTGAGACTCCCACGAGTTGTTCCGCCACGTAGCGAGCACACCCACACACGGCGTCGCGGGACACCGACGCAGCCGTGATCGTGTTCGAGCCGGGATCGACGGTGAGCAGCAGATTGGGCATGCCGAAGTGACGGGCGAACTCGGAGACCAGCGGATCCTCGTAGGTGATGCGCTGGCGCCGTGTCACCCCGTAGTCGGATTCGGTCAGCGAGCAGAGCGGCTTGGGGGTGACGCAGGCGACGCCCATGTCCTCCAGCCAGTCGCGCAGCTGGCGCGCCAGCCCGCGTGGCAGCCACGCCTCGTTGTCGACAGCCGCCACCACGGCGCGGGCACCGGTACGGCTCACGATGTCCGGGATCAGCTCGGCAACCCCCTTGTGCTCGGCGAACGACAAAATGAGGTCGGCGGGAGGGAACTCCTCCGGAAGGTAGTCCTCGGGGTAATCGATCACGGGCGGCAGCAACGCGGGTGCCCGCCACACCTCGATGATCCAGGCCGCGGGTCCGTTCCGACGCACGTTGGCGATGTGTCGGTCTCCGTACTCGCCTGAAACGATGGCCAGAATCCGAATCATCATCGGCCCGGTTCGCGAGCCCGGATTACGAACGGCGGGTCGGTCACACAATGCTTCCCAGCATGTCGGCCATGGCAGCGTAGACCGGCGATGTTTCATCCATCTCGACCAGCGGCCGGCCGCTGTACTCGAACTCCGCCATTCCCGGCATCTCGGGAATCGTCCCCAGCAACGGAATACCGACTCGAGCGATCGGCGCCTGGAGTGCCTCGGGGATCTCGCCCACGAGGCGGTTGACGATCAGGTAGGTGTTCTCGATCGAGATGTCGAGATCGTGGCGAATCGATGCGATGCGCTCGGCTGCCACGATCCCCCTCAGGGTCGGATCGGAGACGACCAGCAAGTGCTGAACGTCGCGCGTGGTACGGCGGCTGAGATGTTCCATGCCGGCCTCGTTGTCGACGACGACGTAGCCGTAGCCGCCGCCGATGCTGTCGATCACCTCGCGCAGATTGTGGTTGACCGCGCAGTAGCATCCGGGCCCCTCCCCTCGCCCCATCGCGATCAGGTCAAACCGGGTCCCCTCGGCCACCGACGACCGAATCTCAAAGTCAAGGTGATCGCGCTTTGACAGCCCGCCGGGCAGAGATCCCATGGCGGCCCCCCCGGCACCGAGCGAGGCCTTGACCTTGGCCAGCATCTCCTCCCTGATCTCCCCGACGGTCCACTCCAGGTCGAGTCCGAGGACCATGTTGAGGTTGCTGCTCGGATCGGCATCGATCGCCAGAATGGCCTCGTCCTGTGTGGTTGCGAGGTACTTCACCACCATCGCGGCCACGGTGGTCTTGCCGACGCCACCCTTTCCGGCCAGTGCGATCGTCGTCGTCATTCGTCGTCTCTCCCCGCTTCAGGCTCTTGAGACCCGGCGCCGATCGAAGCCGCCTCGAGGGCGTCGGCGATCCTCCCCGCCGCCTCCCGGAGTGCCGGGACTGCCGCGTAGACCGGCTCACCCCCCCGGTCCGCCTCGATCACCCCCGGATCGTCGGGCAGGTGGCCGAGCACCGGCAGCGCCATTGACTCCGTCGCGAGAAAACCCGCGTCCTCGTCGTTGCGGATCCGGTTACCCACCAGGGAGATCCGGGTGAGGCCGATATCCTCCGCCAGCTTCACGATCTGCGCTGCGGTGCCCAGGCTGCGCCGGGTTGGCTCGACCACGACCACCATCGCGTCGACGAAGTCCACCGTGGCCCGTCCCAGGTGCTCCACACCTGCATACATGTCGAACAGGAGCACGTCGTCGTCGCGGAAGA
>JAZGIX010000004.1:0-2010 GCA_036482315.1 Acidimicrobiia bacterium
AACTTGACCTCACCCTCAGCATCGACACGCTGAACCAGGCCGGCGGCGACCTCGCGGCGCCACGACCTTCTCGAACGCCCCTCCCGGAACATTGGTGGCATGTGTCACCTCAGAAATACGGCAATCGAATCGTATGACGAAAAGCTCTGGGATTGGGGGATTATCCCCGCAAAGTCTCCAGTCGCCAGTCCCCAGCCAGAATCCTGCTCGATCTTACTGGGGACTGGAGACTCGACCGCAGCCAACCGATGGCAGGCCAGGCGCGTCCGCCTACATCCGGGGGCGACGGCGCCTGGAACTGGAGACTGTTCCTGACGGCTCTGCCGTCAGGAACGTGGTACTTCGTTCCAGGGAAGGTCTTTGTCTACCCGGGGTTCACCGGGAAGACCGAGCACCCGCTCGCCGAGGATCGACTTCATGATCTCCGAGGTGCCGCCTTCAATGGAGTTGCCGCGGGATCGGAGGAAGCCTTTGCGCGGATCGGTTATCTCCTGGAACATATCGGGACGGGTCATCTCATAGCTTTCGTAGAGCATGCCTTCGGCGCCCATGAGTTCCACCGCAAATTCGAAGATCTCCTTGTTGATCTCGGCAAAGGCCAGCTTTGCGGTTGACTCCTCGGGCCCCGGTGTCCCCACCGTCCGATTGTCCCGAGCCCGGATATTGGTCAGACGGGCCGCCTCGGCATCGATCCAAAGACGCATCAGTCGATCCCGCTGAGCGTCGTCGCCACCGCGCTCCTTCCACACCTGCACCGCGGTTCCGATCGGACCGGCACCACGCGGCGGTACGGCCCCGCCAATCGCCACCCGTTCGTTCAGGAGCGTGGTCAGAGAGACCCGCCAGCCGTCTCCCACCTCGCCGATGAGGTTCGCGTGAGGGACGCTGGCATCGGTGAAGTAGACCTCGTTGAACTCGGCTTCGCCCGTGATCTGGCGAAGCGGACGGACTTCGACACCCTCTCCATTCATGTCGACGATGAAGTACGACATCCCCTGGTGCTTAGGAACGTCGGGATCAGACCTGACCACGAGCATGCCCCATTTGGAGACATGGGCGAGCGTGGTCCATACCTTCTGTCCATTGACGATCCACTCGTCACCATCTCGAACGGCCTTGCAGGCGAGAGCAGCCACGTCGGACCCGGCACCGGGTTCGGAGAACATCTGACACCAGACCTCCTCGGTGCTGAACATCGGGCGAAGCCAGCGCCGCTGCTGCTCCTCGGTGCCGTGAGCGAGCAACACATGGGCTCCCATCCCGACGCCAATAGGATTGCGCTGCGCCGGGTTGGGGGCTCCTGCCTCCTGCATGCGATCCTCGACAATTCCCTGGAGACCTCGCGACAACCCCAGGCCGCCCAATCCCTTCGGATACCAAACCCAGGCGAGGCCGGCATCGAACCGGGCGCCCAGAAACTCGATCACATCACCCTTGGGATCGTGATCCGCCAGCAGACGGTCGATTGCCTGGTCGACAACGGCGCGGCCCTCGGATGTCTCGGGCAGAACGGTCATCGGGACTTCCTCCTACTGGGCCGGCCGCGATTGTGCCACACCGGATCACACCCCAGATTCGACCTCAGAGAGTCCGCGCCTACCGGCACGAATTCTTACCTACCGAACGCCGCCCGCAGTCCGTCGTCGATCTGGGGGTGCTCGAATTCGAAGCCAGATTCGAGCAAGACCTCCGGAGTGACCCGCTGGCCCTCCAGGACGAGCGCGTCGGCCAGTTCCGAGCCGAGGAACAGCCTCAAAGCGAAACCCGGAACCGGTAGAAAGGCGGGACGGCGCAACACCCGCGCCAACGCCCTGGTGAAGTCGCGATTTGTCACCGGGTTGGGCGCCACCAGATTGACCGGCCCGGAGATCTCGGTGTCGAGTACGTGCAGGATGGCGCGCACCTCATCGCCGAGCGATATCCATGACCACCACTGCCGGCCGCCGCCGACGGGACCGCCCAGCCCCCATCGGAACGGACTCAACCAGCGTGGTCCTAAAGGCGCCAGAA
>JAZGIX010000005.1:0-6947 GCA_036482315.1 Acidimicrobiia bacterium
CAATGTCTACTGACAGAGAGTATACACTATAATCTGATGTGGAACGACTCAGATTTCCATATCGCAATGATTTGAGATACTGGAGGCGCTCTACAGTGTCGTAGAGCGGAGGATTGGCATGGTTATCGCAGTCGATGTCGGAGGATCGTCGATCAGAGTTGCCCGCATCGACCCGATGAGCCGGGTACACCCACCAGGGTCGTCACCAGCCCGACCCCAGCGACATCGGCGAGATCCCCGATCACATCATCGGGTCCGTCGGTGAGTTCGGGCAGGCGGCCGGCCTGGTTGGTGCCGGGATTGTGGCCGGTTCCTTACTCGGTAATGTTGCTGGGAGGTGAAACGATGATGGAAACACTCGTGGAGGCAGCCCGTTCGGTGCCGGCGAGTCTGCAACTGGTTTACAGGCTCCTGCGCGACGATCGGATCGATGAGCGGAAGCGCGCCGCGGTCGTGGCCGCCCTCGCATATGTGGCGTTGCCGTTCGACTTCATTCCCGACCGGCTTCCGATCATTGGCCGCCTCGATGACCTTGTGATCGGCGCCACCGCGCTGCAGGCTCTGATCGACGATGCCGGAGAAGCGATTGTGCGAGAGCATTGGGAGGCTTCGGATAGGAGCCTCGAGGCTCTGCTCGGGGCGGTAGCCACCGTGAGCAGCTTCATGCCGAAGCCGCTGCGGCGGCTCATCGGCGCATGAACGCCGGGCGCGTGTTTGTCGGGTTCGTGCTGGTAGCCGTGGGTGTCGTGTTCGTACTGGAAGCAAGCGACGTCCTGGATGCCGGGGAGACGCTCGGTTCCTGGTGGCCCGCCGCCATCATCGGCCTTGGTCTCTTCCACGCACTCGATCGTCGCCGGGTGACGTCGGGATCCGCGGTGTTGGCTCTCGTTGGCGGAGTCCTCCTGGCGATCACGACGGACGTCTTCGGCCGCGATACCTGGAATCTTGCATGGCCGATCGGCCTGATCGGCGCCGGCGTGTGGCTGGTGCTCGGTTGGGGTCGCCGATCGGTGCGTCGCATGCCCGACATCGATACGGTGGACGGTCTCGCCGTGTTGTCGGCGTCGCGGGTCGCTACCAGGTCTGAGCAATTCCGTCATGCCTCGCTCACGGCGGTACTCGGCGGGGTGACTCTCGACCTCAGCGAGGCGACACCCGCGACAACCGGCGCCGTCGTCGACGCGACTGCGGTGCTGGGGAGCATCACCGTGCTGGTACCGCGGGGCTGGCTGGTCGAGGTGCGGGGAATCCCGGTGCTCGGCGGGTGGGATGACACGACCGACCGGTCCTCGATCGGTTCGGGGGCACCCCGGCTCGAGGTCCGGGCGCTGGTCGCTCTCGGGGGACTCGAGGTCAAGCACGCCGGCCGGTGGTCGACCTGACCCTTTCTTGGTTGGTTCGGCCCGGGCCGCCTAAGCGGGCAAGTAGAGACGGCGGGCGTACTCGCTGACCATTCGCCGTGCCGCGAATGCAGGCGGAATCGTGACCATCGCCTCACGCATCATCGCGATCCATGTCCGCGGTAGGCCGGCCTCGTCACGCTCGTAGAAGGCAGGGGCAACCTCACTATCCAGGAGGTCGTATAGACGGTGGGCGTCGGTGTCGTCTGTGGTGGCCTCATCGCCGAAGATCCACCCGTTGCCGTCGCCGGCTCCTTCGAGCCACCAGCCGTCGGCGATCGACAGGTTGAGCCCGCCGTTGGCGGCCGACTTCATGCCGGAGGTACCCGACGCTTCCATGGGGGGCCGTGGAGTGTTCAACCAGACGTCGGCCCCGCCGACGAGATGACGGCCGAGCCCGATGTCGTAATCCTCGATCATGAATACGTGGCCTTCGAATTGGGGGCTGTTGGCCATTTCCCAAATCTGACGGATGATTTCCTTGCCGGCTTCGTCGGCAGGGTGGGCCTTGCCGGCAAAAACCAACTGGATCGGGCGTTCCGGATTCGTCAGGATCCACTCGAGACGTCCGGGATCCGTGAGCAAGAGTCCGGCCCTCTTGTACTCGGCATAACGGCGAGCGAACACCACTGTGAGGCGGTTCGACGGCAGCAGCTTGGTCGCCTTGCGAAGCTCTCCGGGCGCCGCGCCGTGGCGAGCGAGTTGTTCTCTGAGCCGGGTGCGGAGGTCACGGAGCAGCATGTCCTTCTGAGCCGTGTGGGCGTCCCACAGCTCCGCATCGGAAATGGAGCGCACGGCTGCGGCCCAGCGGTCGGGTTCGAGCGAGGCAGCCGCCCAATCCGGGCCGAGCACCCCTTCATACCGGCGGGCCATGCTCCGACCGACCCACGTCGGCAAGTGGACGCCGTTGGTCACAGAGGTCGCGGGCCCGCCGATGATCCTCTCCCAATCGTGAGTCACAACCTCACCGTGCTTGCGAGACACTCCGTTGGTGCTTCGAGTGAGGCGGATGGCGAGGGCTCCGAGATCGAAGACACCTTCCCTCCCCGAATCCGACAGCTCGGTGAGCGTCGTTTCGTCGATCCCGGGAAACGATTTGCCGAGATAGTGGAGCGCGAGGTCCAGGTCGAACACTTCATTGCCGGCGGGGATCGGGGTGTGGAGTGTGAAGATGGACCGGTCCTTGATGTGCTTCTTGGCAGTGTCGAAGAGCTCCCCGGCATCGATCCGGATCGCGGTGCGCTCGAGCAGGGAGATGGCGGCGTGTCCCTCGTTGACATGCCACGTCGTGGGCTGAATCTCGAGCGCCTGGAGGGCTCGAACGGCGCCGATTCCAAGCACGATCTCCTGGCAGAGGCGCATCTCACGTCCCCGCACATAGAGGATGTGGCTGATCGGACGATCTGCCGGGTCGTTCGACGGAAGGTCGGTGTCGAGGAGAAGCACCGGGACCCTTCCGACGTCGATTCGCCACACGCCGACATCCACCCTTCTGCCGGGAAGCTCGACTTCGACGGTGAGCTGCCGTCCGGACTCGGCGAGAACGCGGCGCAACGCTCTCCGGGTCACCTCGATGGGGCGGTACTGGTGCTGCTGGTGGCCGTCGGGGTCGATCGCCTGCCGGAAGTAGCCACGGCGATAGAGCAGGCCGACACCGATGAGAGGGATTCCCAGGTCGGAAGCAGCCTTGACGTGGTCTCCGGCGAGGACGCCGAGTCCACCCGAGTAGAACGGCAACGTCTCGTGGATACCGAACTCGGCAGACAGGTAGGCGACCCCACCCGCGAGGGCCTCCGGCAGCTCAGACTGGTACCAGGTGGGGCTCTCCATATAGGAGTCGAATCGAGCGATCACGTCCTCGTAAGAGGCCCGGAATGCCTTGCTGGCGGTTAGACCGTCCCACGCCTCAGGTGTGACCGTCTGCAGCACGGTGAATGGATTCGGCGAAACTGCCCAAGCGGATGGTGCAATGCGCTGCCACAGGTCACGGGCACCGGCATCCCAACTCCACCACATGTTGTAGGCGAGATCGAGGAGGCGATCGTATCGGCGGGGTATCGAGATCTCGACCCCGGGCCCGGTCGGTATCGACGGAAGCGATGGATGGGTGCGTTTCATCGGCGGCGAGCAGGATACCGCTGCTGTTGGCAGGCAGTTTGTTGCCTGGGTTCACCGTTCCACACGCGATCGCAAATTGGGAGATCGACCCGCCCACCCGTGGCGCACACGGCGGGCAGTCGAGTCTTCCGTTCTCCGCAAGATTCGCCCGGACGGTTCGGACAACGGACGACGGACAACCGGCTTCGGGATCGCCCGCCGAGCGCAGCGAGGCGATCGCCCCGGCCAACGACTTCGCTCTTGGACCACCAACGCCTCTCAAGATTGCGATGCGCCGCTCCGCGAGTCCCGGCGCGCCGACGGGCCGCGACCGGCCCCGAGCTGCCGCACCTCCTTAGACTTCCGGCTCTTCTCCCTCGCAGAGAGAGGTCCCCATGTCATACGCCGTTCTGTTCCCTGGCCAGGGGAGTCAGTTCGTCGGCATGGGAGCCGACATGTTCGACGCCAAACCCGAGCTTCTCGGTGACGGCGCCGACGAAGTACTCGGATTCTCGCTTCGGAACATGTGCTTGAACGGTCCAGAGGAGACTCTCACCCGAACTGAGCATGCTCAGCCGGCACTCTATGCCACGGCATTCGCTCTCTGGTCGGAGTTGGAGAGTCGGCTGTCGGGCCGGCCTGCCGGCGCCGCGGGCCACTCCTTGGGCGAGTACACCGCTCTGGCGGCAGCCGGAGCGCTCGAGTTCTTCGACGGCCTCGCCCTGGTGGCGCAGCGGGGTCGGGCCATGGCTGCAGCTGCAGATCGCGAGCCGAGTGGCATGGCGGCTCTCCTGGGGTCCGATGAAGAATCGGCCGAGATCATCGCCGCCACGCGGCGTGACGACGGGGGCCATCTGTGGGTGGCCAACGTCAATGCCCCGGGACAGGTAGTTGTGGCCGGGGGTGCGGCAGACATCGAGTGGGTGGTCGCCAACGCTCGTGAGCTTGGAGTGCGGCGGGCGATCCCGCTCAAGGTCGCCGGTGCCTTTCACTCCCCGTATATGGAATCGGCTGCAGTCGAACTCGGCGATGCCGTCGCCGGAACCTCCTTTGGTTCGCCCGCGTTCCCGGTGTGGTCCAACGTCGCGGCTTCGCCCCATGCCGAGAACATCGGCCCGGCGCTGGTGGCTCAGTTGACCGGTCCGGTGAGATTCGGCGAATCCCTGCAGGCGATGGCTGCAACCGGTATCGGGTCTTTCGTTCATGTTGGTCCCGGGGATGTAACCGCCGGACTCGCCAAGAGGTCGGTAGAGGGAACGGAGACAGTCGTCGTATCCTCACTCGAAGATGTCGACGTCGCGGTCGGGATTCTTTCCGCCGCCTGAGGGGTTGGACGAAGACAGCCCAAGCAAGTGTGCAGAAGCGGGCATAGAGAGGAGGCGCAGGTGCGGGACGCCATCATTACCGGTTGGGGCAAGTGTCTTCCCCCTGCGGTTCTCAGCAACAGTGATCTGGAGACCGTGACGGACACCAGCGATGAGTGGATCACCACTCGAACCGGCATAAAAGAACGCCGCATCTCCCATGTCGAGACGAGCGATCTCTCGGCGGTGGCGGCGCAACGCGCCATGGCGTCCGCCGGCGTGACGGCCGAAGACCTGGACCTCATCCTGGTTGCCACCTGCAGCCCGGATCGCCTCATTCCTTCGGCGGCAACCATGGTGCAGGCCAAGATCGGGGCGAGCAATGCCGCCGGCATGGACCTCAATGCTGCATGCTCGGGCTTCGTCTTTGCCCTTAGTACTGCTGATCAGATGATCAAGACCGGGGCGATGGATACGGTCCTCATCGTGGGCGCTGAAAAGATGTCCTATTGGCTCGACTTTTCGAACAGGGCCACCAGTGTGCTCTTTGGTGACGGAGCCGGCGCGGTCGTGGTTCAGGCTGCCGAGGAGGGCACCGACGGGGGACTGCTGGCGTTTGAGCTCGGGTCCGATGGTACGGCTGGCGGTCTCTTGTGCGTTCCGGCCTCGGGAACAGAGGGGCGTGCTGACAGGTCCGAACTTCCGACGATCGAGATGGAAGGCCCGGAAGTCTTCAAAAGGGCGGTCACATCGATGGCCGACGCCTCGATGCGCGTTCTTGCCGCCGCGGGTCTCGAGATGAGCGATGTCGATCTGCTCATCCCGCATCAGGCCAATGTACGGATCATCGATGCGACGGCGCGCCGTTTGAATCTCGCTCCCGAGAAGGTCTTTGTCAACATCGCCTCGTACGGCAACACGTCTGCAGCCACGATCCCGATCGCTATCGCCGAGGCAATCGAGGACGGCAGGATCGAACCCGGGGCCACGGTGGTGTTCGCAGCATTCGGAGGGGGATTCACCTGGGCCGCAGCGGTCTATCGCTGGGGACCGCGGATCGAACCCCTCGGAATCTCAGACGCCGAGCTGCCGCCCAACGACAAGACGGCGCTCGAGCTCTTGGCCGGCAACATCGCGCTTCACGGAACGGGCGTGTGAGCATGGCGGACCGTGTGGCACTCGTGACCGGAGCGTCGCGAGGTATTGGACGGGCGATCGCAATCAATCTCGCCACGGCCGGCCATGCCGTCGCGGTCAACTATCGATCTCGGCAGGACGCCGCCGAGGAAGTCGTAGCCTCGATCGAGGCGCTGGGTGGCACGGCTCTTGCCGTTGCAGCCGACGTGGGCGACGCTGATGCCGTCACAGAGATGGTGAGCGAGATCGCGGAGCGGCTGGGGCCGATTTCGATTCTGGTCAACAACGCCGGTATCACCGACGACGATCTTCTGCTTCGGATGAAGCCGGAGAAGTGGGACCGGGTGATTCAGACCAACCTTACGTCGGCCTATCTATGCACCCAGGCGGCGCTGCGCGGGATGCTCAAGGCCCGGTGGGGACGCATCATCAATGTCACTTCGGTTTCCGGTCTGTCCGGAAACCCAGGTCAGGCCAACTACGCAGCAGCCAAGGCCGGTCTCGTGGGACTCACCAAATCGGTTGCCAAAGAAGTCGGATCAAGGGGAATCACCGTCAACGCGGTGGCTCCCGGCTTCATCGCGACGGACATGACCGGTGAGCTCGGGGAGGCCGTGATCGAGGCGGTCTTGCCTGCGATCACATTGGGGCGCCTGGGTGCCCCCGAGGACGTGGCGGCTGCCGTCGGGTATCTTGCCTCGGATGCGGGGGGGTACGTGACCGGCCAGGTACTGGTTGTGGACGGCGGCCTCGCGTTTTGATTCTCAGGCAATTTCGACATGACACCGAGTAAGGAGCCAATCAATGGATAGGTCCGAAGTAGAAGCCAAGATGACCGATCTGCTCGTCAACGAGCTGGGTCTCGATCGGGACAAGATCACAATGAGCGCCACTTTCGAAGAAGATCTCGAAGTGGACTCGCTGGGTGTAGTCGAGCTGCTGATGGCGCTCGAGGACAACTTCGGAGTGGCCATCCCCGACGAAGAGGCCGAGGCCATCGGGACCGTCG
>JAZGIX010000006.1:0-2134 GCA_036482315.1 Acidimicrobiia bacterium
CCGGCGCATACACCCCTCCGGGGTTCGTTACGGCGGTGCTCGGTAAGGCGGTCAATTGGGCCCGGACCCGGTCGATGTGGCCGGCTTCTTTCGGATTGGCCTGCTGTGCCATCGAGATGATGGCGACCGGTGGGGCTCACAACGACATGTCCCGGTTCGGGATGGAGGTGTTCCGCGCATCGCCGCGACAGGCCGATCTCATGATTGTCGCCGGCCGGGTGTCACAGAAGATGGCCCCGGTGCTTCGCCAGGTGTACGACCAGATGGCCGAGCCGAAGTGGGTCGTCTCCATGGGGGCCTGCGCCTCCACCGGCGGCATGTTCAACAACTACGCCCTCGTCCAGGGCGTAGATCAGGTGGTGCCGGTCGATATCTATATCCCCGGCTGCCCGCCCGGTCCCCAGTCGCTGATGCACGGGATCATGACGCTCCACGAGCGCATCAAATCAGGGGAGATCGTCCGATGACCGCGGCTCCGGCGAATCTGGCGGCAACCGCCGAGAGATTCTCGAACGTCGAATTCGACTCGGTGCTGGGCGATGTCGTGGCGAGAGCCGCCCGGGAGGACGTCGCCGGGTTTCTCGAGTCGGTGCGCGACGCCGGCTACGAGTTGTTCATCGACCTCTGCGCCGTCGACTATCTCGTTAGGGATCCGCGGTTTGACATCGTCATCAACGTGGTTTCGCTCGGCGAGTCGTCGAGGCTGCGGATCATCGTCGGTGTTCCCGGCACCGACGCGACGATGCCGACCATCACCTCGGTCTATCCGGGCGCCGACTTCTACGAACGAGAGGCGTTCGATCTGTTCGGAATCGATTTCCCTGGGCATCCCGACCTCACTCGGATCCTGTTGCCCGACGAGTGGGAAGGCCATCCGCTCCGCAAGGAGATCGCGATCGGCAGTGTGCCGGTTCAGTTCAAGGAAGCGAACAAGGCGCAATGAGCAAGGCTTCCGACACCGTCCCCGACGATCTCGAGAAGCCGGATGGCGCCGAGGAAGCTCCGGTGGATCTCGATCCGGCGACCGTTGACCGCCGCACCGTTCATGATCTTTGGCTGAGCGGCACCGAGGCCCCGCGCCAACCCGGCTCGTTTACCGACGAGGGTGCTCAGGAAATGCTCCCCCAAGAGTCGGACCAGATCCTGTCCGGCCAGCTCGGCACAATCGTCGAGGACGACTTCGAGGGTTCGGTCGGCTCGGACGACGACGAGTTGCAGATCATCAACATGGGCCCGCAGCACCCGGCGACGCACGGAGTTCTTCGGCTTCACATCGAGCTCGATGGCGAGACGATTCGCCGGGTGAAGCCGATCATCGGATACCTCCACACCGGGATGGAGAAGACCGCTGAGGCGCTCACCTTCATGCAGGGCTCCACCAACGTCACCCGGATGGACTACCTGTCGCCTCTCCACAACGAACTCTGCTTTTCGCTCGCGGTGGAGAAACTGCTCCAGGTCGAGGTGCCACCCCGCGCCCAGGCAATCCGGGTGCTCATGTCGGAACTCAACAGGATTGCCAGCCACCTGCTGTGGAGTGCCACCAGCGGGTTCGACATCGGTGCTCTCTCGATGATGATCTACGGGTTGCGTGAGCGTGAGTCGGTGCTCGAGTTCTTCGAGAAGGCGACCGGGCTTCGGATGAACCACAACTTCATTCGGCCCGGAGGCGTCGCGGCCGACCTACCGCCCGGCTGGCAGGAGGATGTCACGGGCATCATCGAGACGGTCACGGCCGGCGTCGCCGACTTTGAGACGCTGCTGATGGGCAATCCGATCTTCATCGAGCGGACCGAAGGGATCGGCATCCTCACCCGCGAGGAGTGCCTCGCTTATGGCGTGACCGGGCCACTGGCCCGGGCTTCGGGGATCGATTACGACGTCCGCAAGGTCTTCCCCTACTCGGGGTTCGAGCACTACGAGTTCGACGTTCCGACCGCTTCCAACGGTGACGTATACGACCGGTTCCTCGTCCGATTCGAAGAGATGCGCCAATCGATGCGCATTCTCGAGCAGGTGATCGAGACGATTCCCGCCGGTGACTATCGGACCGAAGATGGCAAAGTGACCCCCCCGCCCCGGGCCCGCATCGACGAGTCGATGGAGGCGCTCATCCACCACTTCACGATCTTCA
>JAZGIX010000007.1:0-7221 GCA_036482315.1 Acidimicrobiia bacterium
TTCAGTCCCAGACTGGTCAAACTGCGGACTTCCTTGATGACCTGGATCTTCTTGTCCCCGGCGGCGACAAGCATGACGTCGAACTCGGTCTGCTCCTCGGAAGCACCGGCGTCACCGCCACCGGCGACCGCCACTGCGGCAACCGGCGCTGCCGCGGTCACGTCGAACTTCTCTTCGAAAGCCTTGAGGAACTCGGAGAGCTCGAGCACGGTCATCGACTCGAAATTCTCGAGCAGTTCCTCACTGCTGATCTTGGTAGCCATTGCTATTCCTCCTCGGCCGATTCGGCCGTGTCTTCATCAGTAGTCGCCTCAGCATCATCAGAGGCCTCCGAGTCAGCGTCGTCGGCTGGTTCCTCGGGCGCCTCCGTCTCGGAAACGGGTCCTTCGACCGCAGCGGCTTCATCAGGCACCGCCTCGGGAGTCTCGGGTTCCGCAGCTGCTTCCGGTTCCGGAGCAGCTTCTTCCGCTGGGGGAAGCTTCTCTATGAGCTGTGACATCATCGACGCCAGATTGCGCGGTAGCGCGGCCATCAGACCGGCCATCGTCGCCATCGGAGCCTGGAACACGCCCGCCACCTTGGCGAGCAGAACGTCACGAGAGTCGAGCTCGGCAAGCTGTTCCACGCGCTCCGGCGTGAGTGGCTCACCGTCGAGCAGACCCCCCTTGAGGATGAGTTGCGTGTGATCCTTTGCAAAATCACGCAGCACCTTCGCAGCTGCAGCAGCATCACCGCTCGCGAACGCGATTGCGGTGGGGCCGCTGAGTCCCTCGATGAGTTCATCGTGCCCGAGCTCTTCTGCCGCGATGCGAGCCAAGGTCATCTTCATGATCTTGAGTTCGCTCCCGGCGGCTCGCAGACCCCGACGGAGCACCTGCTGCTCCCTCACCGAGAGTCCGGCGTACTCCGCCAGGAAGACTGCGGTCGAGTCCTCGATGCGTTCCTTGATGTCGGCAACCGCCTGGACCTTCTCAGGTCGTGGCATGCCTTCTCCTTACGTTGTCTCAACAGAAGAACCCCCGAACGCGAAGTGGCGGCGGGGGCTCAGAAAGCCTGATCGCAACCTGCGCCGGCGGCCGGATGGCCATTACCCCTTGCGGGACCTGCGGTCTCGGGTCGGTTGATTCTTGTGCTGTGGACGCAGAGGCTACGGGATCTGCGTCTGCGGGGCAAGGTGAGTGCTCGCGCAATACGCAATTGGCGATTAGCAAGAGGGAACCACTCCCCCCTCGAGGGGGAGTCAATCGGCTGCAGCCGACTGGAGGGGGGCCCTCCGACACGGCGGCCTCCGACGCGTCAAACGCCGACAATTACGAATTGCTGCCGGCGGCGGAAGCTGCCGCCTAATCGTTCTCCAGATCTTCCAAGGCTCCGACATCTACCGGGACTCCGACCCCCATCGTGGAAGACACGGTGAGGCGTCGGATGTAGCGTCCCTTGGCGGCTGACGACCTGGCCCGATTCAGCTCGGCGACCAACTCGGCGAGATTCTCGGTGAGTTGATCTGAGGTGAACGACACCTTGCCGATCGCAACATGCACGTTGCCGTACCGATCGTTGCGGTATTCGACTCTGCCTGCTTTGAACTCCGAGACGGCCTTACCGACATCCTGAGTGACCGTCCCGGCCTTTGGGTTGGGCATCAGGCCACGAGGACCGAGGGAGCGGCCCAACTTTCCAACCTCGGCCATGAGCGACGGATGGGCGATCGTGATATCCCAGTCGAGGGCCTGGGTGCCGGCCTCGATCTCGGCCACCAAGTCGGCTGCTCCAACGAGATCTGCTCCGGCCTGTTCAGCCGCCTTCGCCTCATCACCTTCGGCGAATGCAATCACCCGAACCGACTTGCCGGTTCCGTGTGGCAGCGAAACGGTGCCCCGGACCGCCTGTTCGGCCTGCTTGGCGTCGATGCCCAACATGAAGGCGGCTTCCACGGTCTCATCGAAGGATGCGGAGGCAAGCTCCTTGACGAGGCCGAGTGCCTCGGTGGGAACGTAGGTGCGGTCCCGATCGACCTTGGCTACTGCCGCTTTGCGCTTCTTGCTCATCTTGTTCTCCTCGTGGTCCAGGCGGCTCTGCGAGCCTCCCACTTCTTTAGTCGTGCTAGTTGATGGCTGAGCTTCGCTCAGCCATCAACGGTTATCCCCATAGATCTGGCGGTGCCTTCGACGATCTTCATTGCCGCGTCGATATCGTTGGCATTGAGATCCGGCATCTTGGTCTCGGCAATATGCCGGACCTGGTCACGTGTCACCGAGCCAACCTTCTCGAGGTGGGGTTCCGCCGAGCCCTTCTCGACCCTCGCAGCCTGGCGCAACATCACCGCAGCCGGCGGAGTCTTCGTGATGAAGGTGAAGCTACGGTCCTCGTAGATCGTGATCTCGACCGGGATGATGGTTCCGGATTGGCTTTCCGTCGCCGCGTTATACGCCTTGACGAAGTCCATGATGTTGACGCCGTGCTGGCCCAGAGCCGGACCGACCGGCGGTGCCGGACTTGCCTGACCGGCCGGGATCTGCAGCTTGAGCAGCGCGGCTACCTTCTTGCGACCCATTCCTAATTCTCCTTAGAACTTCTGAATCTGCTCGAAATTGAGCTCAACGGGTGTTTCGCGGCCGAAGATGTCAACCAGCACCCGGACCTTCGACTGGTCCAAGTTGAAGTCCTCGATGATCCCGTTGAATTCGGCGAATGGACCGTCGAGCACGCGTACGGTCTCGCCGATCTCCCAGTCCGGCTTGAACCGGGGAGCCTTCTTCTCCTCGTCCTTGCGGACGCCGAGAATCCTCTCGACCTCGCGACGCGACAGCGGTGTCGGCTTGGTGCCGGATCCGACGAACCCGGTCACCCCCGGCGTGTTACGAACTACTCCCCACGAATCGTCGTCCATATACATACGGACGAGGATGTACCCGGGAAACTGTTTGCGGGGCACCGTGACCTTGCGACCGGCCTTGATCTCGACGACATCTTCCATCGGAATCTCGATGTCGAAGATCGAGTACTCCATGTGCATCGACTTGATACGAGTGCCGAGATTGGCCTTGACCTTGTTCTCGTACCCGCTGTATGAGTGCACGACGTACCAGGCTCCGGGAAGATCGTACGGGCTCGCCGGGGGCATAACCTCCTCGGCGTCTTCCTCATCCTCATCGACGTCTTCGGCGGCGGCTCCACCGGACTCCTCGTCGGCGAGGGTTTCCTCCACAGGAGCGTCCTCGATGACCTCTGGCTCGACAGCCGGAGCCTCCTCCGCTACCTCGGCAACCGTCTCCCCGCCCGACGTCTCCTCGACCGGAGCCTCCTCCGCTACCTCGGCAACCGTCTCCCCGCCCGAGGTCTCCTCGTCAGCCTCGGACTGCTGCTCGAATATCGCCGCCGCCGCGGCAAACGGCGAGTCCTCAACGATCTCATTGAGGACTTCCTCTTTGACGTCGACAGCCTGATCTCCCCCGTCCGAGGCCTCAGAAGGAGCCTCATCAGTGGTGACCCCAGCCAGGGATGCGGCGACGCCTGCGAGGGCATCGGCCATCAGACCGCCCTGCTCATCGTTGCCGGCGTCATCCGGGTTGTCGTTGGGGGTTCCGGGAGTCGTCATCGCAGTGCCAACAACTCCAACACAGCCCGCTTCAGCGTCAGGTCCAGCCCGAAGGTGTACGCGGTGACGAACACCGAGGTGATCAGTGTCACCAGTGTGAAGGTCGTGACCTCACGTCGACTGGGCCAGGCGACCCGCTTCAGCTCGGTTCGGACCTCGGAGACGAACTGGCGGAGGCCGACACGCTCGCGCTTGCGACGCGCCTGCATCTGAGCGCCCCGGCGGTCGCGGGCGCGCTTCTCTTCCTTTTCCTGCAGTCGTCGCAGCTCTCTGTTCATGATGTCCTCGTAATGGGGCGGTCCGTACAGCAGGGGCGGAGGGACTCGAACCCCCAACCGCTGGTTTTGGAGACCAGTGCTCTGCCAAATTGAGCTACGCCCCTTTGGGGTGTCCGATCCCGCGCGCGAGCCTAGGGACGAACCGGCGGCATTGTAACCCCAGATCTAGACGACGCATCCTCACAGGTCATTTACAGGTAGGACCAACTCTGGTCAGAATGCGGTCGAGTCATCCGTACCAGGCGTCGCATCAACCCAGCCCGTTGACGCGCTCAACTGGATCGCGATGGAATGCGGTCGAGTTTCCAGTACCGAAGTCGCCCAAGGATCACGGACAGGCCAGAATCCCTAATCCCTTCCCCATGACCAAACCCACTCAACGCGATCGACTGACGGCCTGGGTGCTGGTTGCGGTCCAGGCGTCGCTCATCGCAGCCGCGGTGATGATCCCGCGGCGACCGGCCTGGTCCGAGAACGGCGGGGTCACGATCGTCGCCGAAACCGCAATCTGGATCGCCCTGTCCCTCGGGGTGTGGGGTGCTCTCCACCTCGGTCGCGGCCTCACGCCCCTGCCGCTTCCCAACGGAGCAGTCGAGCTGGTAACCAGGGGTCCCTTTCGTTGGATCCGCCACCCGCTGTACACGGCGGTGATTCTCGGGGTTTCCGGCATCGCCCTCCGATCGCGCACCCCGACCGTGATCGGCATTGCGATCGGGCTCGGATTGTTCCTGGGCCTCAAGGCCCGATGGGAGGAGCAGCACCTGAGAACGGCATTCGCCGGGTACGCCGAGTACGCGACCCAGACCGGACGGTTCCTTCCGGGCGTGGGGAGGGTCAGAAACTGACAGATTGCAGATTGCAGATTGATTGTCTCTGGCTGGAGACTGGAGACCGACTGCACTCGGCGAAAACCATGGCCGAAAGAGAGGACGCTCGGTCTACGACTTCTTCGATCTCCTGCCGATGATTGCCGCCAGGGTCGCCACCGCCACACCGATCCCGGTGGCCCATCGGGCGACGACACGAACCAGGAGAGGCCGACGGGGATTGGAGGCGTCCTGGGTCGGGAGCGTGGCCATCACCTGAGTGTGCAGCCCGCCGGGGGCTGTCAGCATCTCTCCCTCCAAACCGCTGAGATCGCGCGACACTCCACGCAGTCGAGCCGCGTCGGCCTGACACTTCAGGCAGCGCTCCCGATGCCGGTCGAACAAGAATGCCAAACGAGAACTGTGGGGGACCGCGTTGGCGATCCTGCAAATGATCCGGCTCACAACCCCTCCTCCAACAGCACACGAACCCGTTTGCGGGCCCGATGCAGACGGACCTTCGCCGTCGTATGGGTGATTCCCAGTTCGCGCGCCACCTCGGCGTGCGACCAGCCGTAGACGTCGCGCAGAACCAAGACGGCACGCTGGCCCGGACTCAACTGTTCGATTGCCGCACGTAGACCCGCCCGCACCTCGATCATCTCGCCGGCCTTCTCAGGACCCGTGGCATGGTCGATCGCCCCGTCATATACCGACTCATCCAGCTGCTGGGTTTCGTGCCTGGCGGCTCGTTTTCTCATCGTCCACGCGGTGTTAACGGTGATGCGATGCAGCCAGGTTCCAAGTGCCGCCTCGCCACGGAATCGCGGCATGGCGCGCCAAGCTCGGATCAGCGCCTCTTGAGCAACGTCGGCCGCCAGATCAGGTCCCACCAGGCGAACCGCGAGCGTGTACACCGTGTCTCGATACCTCCACACCAGCTCACCAAAGGCATCGGCGTCTCCGCCCTTGGCCAGCGCGATGAGCGCTTGTTCGTCCTCTTGGACCCGACGCGAGCTCACGCAGTTACCGATACGACGGCGGTGACGAGACGACGATCCTCGGCCGAAAGCACCAGGTTCAATTCGGCCGTGTTCCCTACGACAGACGCCGTCGAACCGGTGACGACGGCAGGAACCGCGGGACGAAGCGGATTACGGAACCGCAGATTCATCGCATCCATCGTTCCATACCGCGACGCCAGACGACCGATCCAGGAAGCCATCAGAAGACCATGCACGATCACTCCTTCGAGTCCCGCGGCACGGGCCGCGTCGTGATCGAAGTGGATCGGATTCCAATCCTCGGAGGCGGCGGCGTACCGCATCAGGTCGGACCGAGAGGCGCCACATCGCAACTCGACAACCGGGTCCCCGACGACCGGGAACTCCAAACCATCGCCGGCCGGATCGAACGGAGGGCGGTCCTCCGCGTCGGGTTCCCCCGCATCCTCGGCTCCGGCCGCGGCCTCTTTCGACAACAGAAACACGGACGACCCGCTCAGCCACGGGCCCCGCTCGGATCGGGCGGTGAGCGAAAACGTGACGAGATTCAGCGGGCCACGAGAGCGGGTTGCTTCCACCGCGCCCGCCACCTCGAGCGTCTCCCCGACCTCGAGTGGTCGCAACCAGACAAATGACTGCTCCGAATGGATTAGCGACCGCGTGAAGGGCACCACCGCTTCGTCGTTGAGGAATGCCGGTGCAGCAGCAAACAGCGCCAGGTTGCCCAGCATCGCCGGGGCGACGCTGCTCCAGCGATTCGGATCGTCGCCGGTGGCTGCCGCAAACGCCGCCACCCGATCACCGGTGATCGGGATGGGGAAGGGTCCGTAGGTGGTGCCGATCAGGTCGGCCAGGTCGGCCATACAGAGGCCTCCCGCGGAGTTAGCGCGTCTCTTTGTGCGCGGTGTGAGTGCGACACCACCGGCAGTACTTCTTCAGTTCAATCCGGTCGCGCGTATTCGTCTTGTTCTTGGTCGTGACGTAGTTCCGGCGCTTGCACGTCTCGCAGGCGAGCGTGAGCGGCGGTCTCTTGTCGGAAGCCATTGTTAGTCCTTAGTCCTTAGTCCTTAGTCCTTAGCAAGACAGGTTCTTGCTGATGACTAATCGCTAAATGCTTTCCCTTACTTGTTGATTTTGACGACGCGGCCCGCACCCACAGTGCGGCCACCCTCACGAATCGCGAACCGCAAACCCTCATCCATCGCGATCGGAGCAATCAACGTCACACTCATCTCAGTGTTATCACCCGGCATCACCATCTCAGTACCCGAAGGCAACTCCACCGAACCCGTCACATCCGTCGTCCGGAAATAGAACTGCGGCCGATACCCCGTAAAGAACGGGTTATGACGACCACCCTCCTCCTTGGTCAACACATACACCTGAGCATCGAACTCCGTATGAGGAGTAATCGACCCGGGAATACACACCACCTGGCCCCGCTCCACATCATCCTTACCCGTACCCCTCAACAACAACCCAACATTGTCACCCGCCCGAGCCTCATCCAACAACTTACGGAACATCTCAACACC
>JAZGIX010000008.1:0-2549 GCA_036482315.1 Acidimicrobiia bacterium
GCTCTGGTACAGCGGCTTGGGCTGTTGCGGTGGGACCTCGGGGAGTTCCCGCCAGATGTGGACGGGCATACCGATGAACAGGTAGTCGTCCAGCCAATCCGAGTCCCATAGATGAACCCTCGTGCACCCATGTGATGCCGGGTAGGCGGGGACGTTCCGGTACCCGTGGATCCCGTAGAAGCGAGTGAAGCCCCAGTAGTTGTAGACGCACCAGCCGGTGGTCGAGTCACAGTTCCAGCCGTACTGACGCCAATTGAGCTGGAAGTTTCCGTGGGGTGTTCCCGAGCGTACATTCCGACCATTCCTCACCGAGTAGTAGGTGGCGCCACTGCCGGTGGAAGTCGGGAGGATCCCGGCGATCCGGTGATTGCGGATGACGAACAACAACTGACGGGTGGTGTCGATCTCGACCCTATCTGGCTCGTCCCACCGAATCGGGACCTGTGGTCCCGGAAGCAGGGCGAGCCGGATCCAGTCGAGGGCGCTGAACGATCCCGTTCGGGGAATCTCGAGATATTTATGGAGAGTGATTACGGCCGTTGCCGTAGTCGTGTCGAACTCACCTGTGATCTCGCCTCGGTAGAAGCCGCGGTCCTGCAGTGCCCCTTGGAGTCTGGTGACCGCATCTCCGGTGTCGCCGATCTGCAGAGCGACCAAAGGGTTGAAACCGTACACAGGCTCGAAGGTGATCATGGGTTCGACGGCGGAGGCGTTCGTGGCGGGGATGAGGATGACGAACGCGACCACGAGCGCCACTCCCAAGTGCAGCGCTCTCGAACCTGCCCCCTGGAGGAAGCTGCTGCGCCTTCCCATCACAACCGCAATCTAGGCCGACGTGCCCTCAGGAACCAGCCATCGTCGGGTATCCGACTGTCGTGTCGATGGTCCATCCCATGTAGATCGGCAGCATGGATGGGGCACTTGACCTGGGCGCGTTCTTCAGTTCCAACCGAGATTCCGAAACTTGGGCAGTGGGGCGTTTGGCCCACTTGGATCGGTGGTTTCGACGAGTCCTCCGCCCATCGAGGCCGCCCGAGGAGCCGATCAGCGGTCGGCGAGCACCTTGAGGCCGTCGTGCAGTCGGCCGAGTCCTTCCCAGTTCATGGACGCGCTGGGTGCCGGGATCTTGGTGGGATCGGCTCCGGCACGCACCTCGTCGATCAGGATCTCGACGGTGCGGAAGTACTCCGGGAGATCGCTCAGAGCCCCGATATCGCTGGGCCTTCCGTGGCCGGGGATGACGTGCAGAGGCTCCATCGCCAATATTGCTTCGACGTATTCCGCCCAGGCACCGGGGAATCCGTCGTGCATACGGGGGTGGATCCCGTTCCAGCACAGGTCTCCTGTGACCACAAGCCGTTCTTCGGGGAGCCAGACCACCGTATCGCTGATGGTGTGTCCCTTGCCGCGGGTCTCGATTTCGACTCTTCGCTCGCCTTCGACCACGAGTCGGCCGTCGATGAGCAGGTCGGGAAGGGTGAGTTCGAAGATGTCGGCAGAGTTCTTGAAGTGGCGAAGCTGGTCGAGTTGCTTCGCTGCCTTTTCACCCTCGTCCGCCGAGTCCTGCAGCGAGGCGATCGATCTCTCGATCTCCGCTTGCCAGGCCGCCAGTCCCTTGGGAGTCATCTCTTCGATGATTCGCTCCCTGGTCTCGCGAGTGGAGACGATCGGGACGTCGGCGAATACCTGGTTGCCGCTCGTGTGGTCTGCGTGCCAGTGGCTGTTGATTGCCAGGTAGACCTGGTTGCCGGTCAGTTCCTCGGAAACTCTGCGGAGTTCCCGGGCAGCGACCTCGGTCATGAATGTGTCGACAATGATGGTCTTGCCACCGGCATCGATGATGGTTGCGTTGCCGACCGATGCGCCCGCCAGGTCGGCTTCTGCCGCCCATACCCCGGCGACGACGTCGTGCAGCGTGAAGTGTTCGGTAGTCATGCGAGGCATCTCAGCAGGATTCGGGCACACTTGCGCCTCGGCGCGCCACGACCGTGGCTCGATCCAAACCGCCGATAGGCGCGGCCGAGGGGCCGGTCCGGTCCGGGTCGGATCAGGTCTTGGGTGGCGTTGGGATACGTGCCGGCTTGGGAACGGGCTGGAAGTGGGTCCAGCAGAACTCGTTCTTGTTGTAGGACGACAACTGTGTCGTGCAGCCGTTGGCGGAGCATGC
The DNA here is from genome assembly GCA_036482315.1 of Acidimicrobiia bacterium. Taxonomy (GTDB): domain Bacteria; phylum Actinomycetota; class Acidimicrobiia; order Spongiisociales; family UBA11373; genus JACZWZ01. Next base: position 2,168 of record JAZGIX010000008.1, read on the forward strand.
GCGACCGCGGCCATACGTCTTGCGGGGCCGTCCTCCGGACAGTTTTGACAGGGACTGACTACTCATTTCGGCGCCACGATGCCACGGATTGCCGACTTATTCAAGATGGAGACGGTCGGAGAAACGCTTGGAACGGGTGGGGATCATGGGCATTTGCGTGCTGGTGCTGCTTGACTGCGTTGACCAGAGAAAGGAGGTGGTCCACATCAGTAGCAGTTCTTATAGGGCCCTGGAGGTGGTCGGGCGCTAAGCGACCACCCTGGAGCGGTCGCTTGTCCACCCGGACGGTGGCGACTCCAACCCGGACCACCGGAGCCGGAAGACCCACGAGCAGGTCCTCTCGTGGCAGCGTATCGCTGAAGTGTCTTCCGGCTCTCACGCG
>JAZGIX010000009.1:0-3264 GCA_036482315.1 Acidimicrobiia bacterium
TCGAGCGAGGCCATTTGGCGTCGGTGAGCGACCAGCCGCTCCACCAGGTCCTCCGAAAACATCGGGAACCCATCGAGGTTCATCACTGCTGCCATTAAGACAATGTACGGCGCGGGTACGACACGGAATCGGTGGGTGGAGAGGTCCGTGGGCCTCAGCACCCCTGTCAAGACTTCACCACCCCGAGCGTTGCTTTCAGCCTCGTTTTGGACCAGTGACATCACAATGGGGGATGGCACGGTGATGTCTACCGACGCCGCCCGTATGGAGGGTTACCGGAGGTCCGTCCCGTCAAGGGGCGTCTACGAATCGAGCGGGTACCGGTACACGTTTTCGGGATCCTCCGGGAACCATTGGCAGCCCAGCGCTGCCTCGACGACTTCCTTCATCTCGCTCGGTATCCACGGCGTATCGGCAAAGGCGCCAGCCGCGGCGGTGGCGTCGAGTCTGGCCTGGAAGCTGTCGCAGATCTGCTTGCCCTCGGCGATCGCAGACCGGTAAGCGGCCACCTGTGGACTCTCCGACAACGCCGTCCAACCCTCAACCGAATCTTCGGCCTCGCCCACCCGAGCCACCAATGCTTGCTCTACAGAGATGAAGTCTGAGTGCCAGTCCCACATGAGGTCGTGAAGGTCGGCGATCTGGGCCGGAGGATCGATGCCCTCGACGCTCTCCTGAAGAGGGATCCGAATCTCGAGCAGCCCTCGTTCGAGAAGCCCCTGCAACTGTCGAGGTGTGGCATCGGCGGTCCAGACGGCATCGGCAAAGAGTTCCTCCGCTCGTTGGCTCGCCTCGGTTGCAGCGGCATCGATGCGCTCTCCATAATCCGTCATCGACATCTCGCCGCCGCCACATCCACCGAGCAGCAAGGCAATGCCCAGCAGGACGGGGACGGATCGCGGCATGACCGTCGGATGCTCCATCACGCCGTCAACCTAGTGACGCAGACCGCAAGAGGCCCCCGTATCGAACCGCAGCAGCGAATCAACCTCTTGGCCACATCAACGGCGCTACGGGTCGGTGCTGTCGTAGCGGGCATTGTCTGAGATTCGCGATAGTGACCAACATGCGTCGCCGTCCTCTGATGACTGTGAGGATCAGATTGGCCGGTTGGGGTGTCAGATCGGCAGGCTGGTGGGCGGTGGCAGCGGTCGAGGCTCAACCTTTGTGGGAGATCCACCCTTAGCCTCCGCCGAAAGCCTCTTGCAAGACTGGCCGTCCTCGGTGACCTTTGTCAGCGGTCAAAGCGAATGGGAGAGGACATGGGAAATCTGGTTGACTTGGGTCAGTTCCTTGCCGGTCTAGGCATCTTCTTTGCTGGAATTGGAGCGCTCTACGGGGTATCAGTCTGGGAGAAGAAGAAGTAACCGACACCTGGCCCATGCTGTGAGTCCGAATGGCCTCTGGTGACATTCCCGCACGTTGGCGGATGGCGCGGTGCTGTCACCCGGCCGTGATATCTGCAGGATCGAGGTGATTGGTCTCGAGGTCGAGCGGGATCAACTCGTGCACCCCTTCGATCCCCTTCAGCTCGACCAAGAAGGGATCGCCAAAGGAGAACTCGTCGGTTCTACCGACTAGTTCTCGCACTATCGACGAGATCACAACCTGACCACCGCCGGCTGCGGCGGCGACTCGGGCAGCCTTGTTGACCGTAAGACCAATCACGTCGTCGTCGGTGCGGACCACGTCGCCGGCGTGAATCCCGATTCGGACCGCAAAGGGCCGCTCAGCAAAGCCCGCCTGGAGGTCGACAGCGCAGCGCAACGCGGCTCGGGCAGCGGCAAAAGTGATGAGTGCCCCGTCCCCGAGTGTCTTTATCACTGTGCCGGAGTGCTTCTTCGCCGTGGCGACGACGAAACGATCGTGATCCTGGATCGCCTCGCTCCACATTCTGTCGCCCATCCTCTGGGTGAGTTCAGTCGAACCCTCAATGTCGGTGAACATCAGCGATGCGGTACCTTCGGCCACGCCTTTGGGGTCCAGGGCGTCGGTGTCGAGCGAGTCGAGGAGGTCGGTGAGTGTCGTGGTCAGTGCCACACCGAAAACCTCCTCGTTGTCGACGGGTACCGAGGTGTGGAGTTGCACGCAGCGCCACATTCCGTCTTCGATGACGAAGACCGCTGAGGTTCGCGATGAGACAGTCGCGCCGTTGACGAAAGTCGTGTCTCCGGCCGCCGTTCCCCACGCCACGTCACCGAACTGGTATGCCTCGACGCGCTTCAGCGAGAAGTCACCGGACATACCTTCCCTCTGCTGCTCCTCCCTCTGGATTTCGAGGATGGGAAGGAACGTCTTGGCGTCGAAGTACTCATCGGCGGCGGTACCGATCGCGAAGAATGCCGACGACTGGGAGAACAGGTTCCGGAGGGTGCCCATGTCCTTGTCTTCCATAGCTCGGAAGATTCTTCGGAGCACGGCGACGACCTCTGGCGAGGGGCTTGGTGTACCGGGATCGCTCACCAGATTGAGAATAACCCCAGCCACCGGTAGCCAGTGGCGATCCTGTGTTACCACGTCCTCCTCGGAAGTCGACCACCGGAAGTGATCCCTCATGGGACATATCCGAACACTCGGTGATGCCAGAGCGTGAACCTTGTTCGCCAACCTCACTGCGGACAGAGAACTCTCTCGTCAGCAGTCCCTCAACACCCCGGGACCTCTCCAAAAGGGAAGACTGACCTGGAAGTATCTTCAAGTGACATTTCGTCACGTTGGGGTAAGGACTCTTAAGTACACCCCCTGCAGCAATCGCCATCTGGTGTGCGTTAGCAACGCTGGCGGATGGTGAGGTCCTGTCTTTCGGCAACCGCTCCCGTGGTTTCGGAGTCAGAGTTTCGAAAGTGTTGCAGTTCTACGCCACAACCCCATCAAACAGCACACGCATCTGGGCGTACAGTGAGTCTCGTTGGGTCGAGAGTTCCGCGTAATCCTCCGGGAGATCCCACGGGCCGCGCAACTGCATCTCGGTTTCGACCTCATCGAGTCCCGACCTCAATTCGGTGAATCTCTCAAGATCGCCCAGGCTCAAAGAACGAACGGCGTTTCCCATTACTTGCCCCCTCAGGTTTAGACGCTTTCGACTCTAGTTCTGCTTCGATCTGACCGACGCTCTGATGACATTTACGAGCAGTGGGGTAAGGACTCTTAAGTACACCCCCTCCAGCAGTCGTAGTCTGATGTAGTCGCACTGGCGGAGGATGGGGCGATGTCTCTCGACGGATCATTCCAGATATCAGGGACTGCCCTGACATGAGAAGGGCG
>JAZGIX010000010.1:0-9394 GCA_036482315.1 Acidimicrobiia bacterium
GGTCTGGACGAGGAGCAGCCTATATCGCCTTCTAAGCATCGCTGCTAGCTGTTCATCGTCCTCGAATCCTCTGGTGTGCTTTCGTCACGCTGGGGGAGGGTGGGGTGCTGCGTCTGGGTTCTACTTGACGTCTGGTGGATACCACTGGTTGTTGCGGGTCCAGAGCCACCCTCCCGCTACGGCGAGTCCGAGTACGCCGTAGGTGATGCGCTGCGCTGTTCCGGTGTTCAGCCACATTGCAGCAATGGCGAGAGCGAGTATCGCTACCGCATTCATCACATGGCAGACTTGGGGCCATGCCGGCCAACCTGAGCCCCGAGTACAAGAAGGCCGAAGCGGAGTACCGGAAGGCCACCGACCCGCAGGATCGCGTTGCCGCCCTCAGCGAGATGCACCGCACCATCCCCAAGCACAAAGGGACCGAGCACCTGCGGGCCGACATCAAGACCCGGATCAAGCAGCTCACCGAGGAGATCAAGACCGGCAAGAAGGCCGGAGCGCGTGGTGGCCCTCCCACCGTCATCAAACCCGAGGGTGCTGGCCAGATTGCCCTGGTCGGTCCCCCCAACTCAGGCAAATCGGCTCTCCATGCCAGCCTCACCGGGTCGCACGCCGAGTCAGCGCCGTACCCGTTCGCCACCCAGTGGCCCATGCCGGGGATGCTGCCGGTGGATGACGTCGCCATCCAGCTGGTCGATCTCCCCTCGGTCTCGGCCACCCATCCGATCCCCTGGGTCGGTAACGCTCTCGGGCCCGCCGACGGGTGCCTGCTGGTGGTCGACCTGTGTGAGGCAGGGTGCCTGGAGCGGGCGGTTGCCGTGCGCGACCTCCTCGCCGAGCGCCAGGTGATGCTGACCACATCGTGGACCACCGACGGCAACCACGGCGACGACGTCAGCCCCTTCACAAAGCATCTGCCCACGGTCGCGGTCGTCAACAAGGTGGAGCTTCTCGACGAGTGCGCCGAGGAGATCGCGGTGTTTCGGGAACTCACCGGCTTCGACTACGAGATCCTCCCGGTATCCGTCGAGACGGGCCGGGGCCTCGAACTGATCGGCCCTCTGCTATTCGAGCGCCTCGGAGTGGTGCGGATCTATACCAAGAGCCCCGGCAAGTCTCCCGACATGGGCCGCCCCTTCACCTTGCGACGCGGCCAGACGGTTCTCGACCTCGCCGGCCTGGTCCACAAGGACATCGCCCGCGGTTTCAAGTACGCCCGGCTGTGGGGAGACGGCTCCTTCGAAGGCCAGCAGGTGGGCCGTGATCACCTCGTGGCCGACGGCGACGTGATCGAGCTCCACGCCTAGTCACGTTGACCCGCTGGCCTAGAGAACCGACTTGGCGACGCCATCCATCGTGCGAGCGGTGCGATCCATGGTGTCGGGATTCGCCTCGCGGTGGACTCCACTGACTAGATCCTGAACCGTGGCTGTGAGGATCGCCTCAGTCCTCTGGTGACATTCCCGCACGCTGGCCGATGCCAGTGCAGAGTCTTCAGAGGGACAAGCTCCGGCCAATTCACTCCATCGATGACGGGATGGGTGGTGTGCGTGTCGCAGACAGGAGCGGCGTCTTGTGGGAGGATCGATCGCATGTCTCAGCTTCCTTCGGGTACCGTCACCTTCCTCTTCACGGACATCGAAGGCTCGACGCGTCTGGCTCAGGATCTCGGACCTGACTATCAGAGCGTTATCGAGGAGCATCACCGGCTGGTGAGAGAAGGGCTCGATGCTGGCGGGGGCACTGAGGTTTCGACCGAGGGTGACTCGTTCTTCTGTGTCTTCACCAACACCCGCGCTGCGGTCGAGACAGCGGCTTCCCTCCAAAGGGCCCTGGCCTCGTTCAGCTGGTCAGCCGGCGCGGAAGTCCGAGTCCGCATGGGTCTCCACACCGGTGAAGGCACCCTCGGCGGCGACAACTACATAGGTCTGGATGTTCACCGTGCCGCTCGTATCGCCGCAGCTGCGCATGGTGGGCAGGTTCTGGTGTCCGACGCGACCCGCGCGCTGACCGAGACGAAATTGCCCCGAGGAGTGGCGCTGAGCGATCTGGGGCTTCATGGAATGAGGGATCTGCCTCACCCGGAGCGGCTGCACCAGCTCCTCATCGACGGCCTCCCGAACAGCTTCCCTGCTCCCCGTTCGGTCGACGCACAGCCCAACAACCTGCCGACGCAACTGACCAGCTTCGTGGGGCGCGATCAGGAACTGGCGGAGGCCGCCGATCTCATTGGCGGAGCACGCCTCTTGACCTTGACTGGAGTGGCTGGGTCCGGCAAGACACGCTTGGCGCTCGAGTCAGCGGCGCGGGTGGTTGACCGGTTCCCTCATGGCGTGTGGTTCGTCGAACTCGCAGCTCTCACCGACGCTGCCTTCTTGGAGGAGGAGGTTGCGACTGTGCTCAGGATCCAGCAACAGCCCGGCCGCGACCTCTTCGAGACGATCCTCGAAGTGCTGCGTCCCAAGGCGGTTCTGATCGTGCTCGACAATTGCGAGCACGTACTCGACTCGGCTGCGAAGTTTGTGGGTGCCGCTCTCGGTTACGCACCGAATTTGAGGGTGGTGGCGACGAGTAGGGAGCCGTTGGGGGTTCCGGGAGAAGTGACACTGCGTGTGGCACCGCTCAGCCTTCCTCAAGCTGACGAAGTCCGCGATGGGGCAGGTTCGGGGCTATCGGATGCTGTTCGGCTATTCGCCGACCGCGGCGCGAGTGCAGACCCGAGTTTCCGCCTCACTGCCGACAATGCTGAGTCAATCACTCACATCTGCCAGCGGCTCGACGGATTGCCGCTGGCGATTGAGCTAGCTGCCGCTCGTCTGCGCTCTTTCTCACCTGCTGAGATCGCTTCTCGCCTCGACGACCGGTTCGGCTTGCTGACCGGCGGCACCCGGACCTCCCTACCCCGGCAGCACACGCTGCGGGCGGCCGTCGATTGGAGCTACGAGTTGCTGTCCGATGCCGAGCAGAAGCTCTTCGATCGACTGTCGGTATTCGCGGACGGTTTCACGATGGACGCAGTTGAAGCCGTATGCGGCGAAGGGGCCGTAGACGTGGTCGACACGGTGATCAGGCTGGTAGATCAATCGATGGTCGTCGCCGAGTCTCGCTTGGGAAGTGGTACGCGTTATCGGCTTCTCGAAACCCTGAGGCAGTACGGGTGGCAGCGACTAGAGGAGCGAGGCGAGGACGTCGAAATACGCACTCGACATGCGGAGTTCTTCTTGCGGATCTCTGATGAGGCAAGACCGCACCTCCATGGTCGTAATCATGGAGATTGGATGCAACGCCTTAGTGCAGAGCACGAGAACTGCCGAGCCGCACTCGATTGGTGTCGCGACACGGGCGAGGTGGAGGTATACCTCCGCTTGGTGGCCGGGTGGGGAGGGTTCTGGCTTGGATTCGGTCTCTGGGCCGAAGCGAGGAGACGTTTGACCGAAGCCCTCGATCTCGAACGCGGCAAGCATCCAGAGCTTCGATTAGGAGCAATACTCGCTTCGGCCCAAGTTTTCGTAGCCGAGGATCGTGACCGCGCTGGGGCTCTTGCCGAGGAGGCGCTCGACCTCGCCGATCGACACGGAGACGCCGAAACGATGGTCAGCGCCTTGATCCTCGGTGGCTACACGGCGAAACACCACAACGACATTCCGCGAGCCGAGCATCTACTCGAGCGGGCCCTGCAGCTTTCCGGCGAAGAGGGGATGGAGCACGAACGGGCACGAGCTCTCGTGACCTTGGGGAATGTCTATTCGCGTCAGGACAATGAGAAGGCCCGGTACTACCTGGAAGAGGGCCTTGCTCTGCATCGAAAGCTTGAGAACCTGTCAGGTGTCGCTCAGGCCCTTCACTACCTGGGGGCCGGAGCAGCAAGCAGTGGGGACTTCGACGACGCCGTTGCCTGGCTGGAGGAAGGCCTCCGAGTCGACGCCCTTGTCGGCGGAAGGGACAACAGCGGCCACATCCTCATGGAGTTGGGTGAGGTGAGGCGGCTGCAGGGCGATGCAGCCGGAGCCACCAAGCTGCTCTGGAAGGGCCTCGAATTCCTGACCGATGCAGGCGACCAGAATTGTGCGGCTCGTACTCGCACACGGCTGGGGCTCCTCGCTCTCTCTGAGGGGTCCTTCTCTGATGCCAACGACCACTTGGCGACAAGTCTGGTCGCCAGTGCCCGCATTGGGGATGGGAACGTGGTGGCGGCACTGGAAGGATTTGCGTTTCTTGCCGCCGCTACCGGTGATCCGCAGCAGGCTGTGGTCGTATTTTCAGCTACAGAAGGCATTCGAAGGCAGAGGGGTATGACCGCTTCAGCATTCGATCTGGTGCAGAGGGATCGAGAGCTCGATGCTGTGCGTCAGCAACTCGGGAAGGAAGCATCCGCCATGGCCTGGGATCGTGGAGCGGCAATGTCGCTCGACGATGCCATATCGGTTGTCATCGCAACTCAGGGCACCCAGCAAGAGTGGTGACGTTGCCGGACCAATGACGTCTCGGCAATGAGTCTTGTTTCCGGGTGTCGTGACTGGGCGGTGCTCTTCCACGGGCCACAGGTACTGCGACAGAGAGCGAAGTCCCAGTGCTGGACCTCCATGGAGTCCACCCTACGTATCGGTCGGCGTCGAGGCTCTGGTGAGATTCCCGCACGCTGGCCGAGGCCACACCAAAGCACCGAACCCCCAGCGCACCGGACCTCTCCGGAGGGGGTGTACTTAGTCACCGCTGGCCGACGGCGACGTGCTGTCACCTGGGAAGACCGAAGTCATTGAGAACATTGCTGCACGCTGGGGAATGATTGTTCACACACCCGGGATCCCGGGGTGTGATCAGCGGAGCGATTCGGGACGGAGTTGCGCATCGAGGAGGCGTCCGAGCCTGACCGTCTCGTTCACGAGTTCCTCCATCGTGTCCGCTTCGGTTCGAAAGTTGACAATGCATGAACGCAACGCGAATCGCCCTTCCACGAGGGCGTTCGATGGAAACGCCTTTCCGCCGAGTTGGATATCGAACATCAAGCGCTCGTTGAGCGTGTCGAGGTACTCGTCAGCCGCGGGGTGTCCGGCGAGGTCATCGGGCACGAACCGGAAGCAAGTAATGGACAGTTCTGACTCAGCGATCGATTCGAGCTCCCGATGCTCAACGACGAGCTGGTGGAGATAGCGGGTCAGAGCAACGTCGTGGGTTATCCGCCGCTCGTACGCATCCCACCCATGGGCGAGTAGCGAGATCCAGATTTTCAACGCTGCGAAGGGCCGCGAGAATTGCGGGCTGAGCTCGTACAGATCCAGGCCCCACCCCGTATGTTCGTTGTCGGTGACGATATAGGACGCGTTCACAGCGAATGCATCAGCCAGATGCGTGGGATCGCGAACCAGAATGCACGCCCCTGCATGCGGCGTGTACAGCCATTTGTGAGGGTCGAATCCGATCGAATCAGCCCGTTCGATCCCATAGAAGAGGTGCGCGAGCTGAGAGGTAAGCGCGGCCGCGCCCCCATACGCGGCATCGACATGAAACCAGATCCCGTACTCACCACATACGTCCGCGAGATCGGCGAGCGGGTCGATTGCTCCGGTGCCGGTCGTGCCAGCTGTCCCAACGACAGCGATGGGGCGATGCCCGCGTTCGACATCCGCCTCGATGGCGTCTCGTAGCACGCCGGTATCCATTCGCAACGTGTCATCGGTAGCGATCTTCCGAACCCCTGCGTCGCCGATGCCGAGCATCTGGGCCGCTCGATCGATCGTGTCGTGCACCTGCGAAGACACATAGACGGTCAACTGAGGGCCGCCTCTCATCCCATCTGCCCTCACGTCCCAGCCAGCACATCGCGTGCGGGCAAGAGTGAGGCCGATCAGATTTGTCATCGCTCCGCCCGACGTGATGTAGCCCATGGCTTCCTCCGGCATACCGAACCGACCTGCAAACCACCTGGTCAAGTGCTGCTCGACCTCAGTTGCCGCCGGGGACAGGCGCCATCCACCACTGTTCTGGTTGAGCCCGGCTGCCAACAGGTCAGCGGCCGCGCCCGGCACGGTTCCGGCACCTGATATGTAGGCGACAAAACCTGGGTGCCCTGGGTACATGGACTCGTCGAACACGATCTGACGCAGATGGGCGACCACGTCGTCGATCGGCATCGGTCCCATCGGTATCTCTCGAGCAACCGCGGCGCGAACCTCTGCTGCAGACCGATCGCGTGCGACGGGTAGATCATCGTGAAGCCGCTCGAGGAGTTCCGTCCAAATATCGAGCGCCCGTTCGCCGAAGGCGCGAGCATCTGAGGGCGACCAGTCGAGAGCACGCTCCGGAGCAGGTCGCTGATTGCTGGAGATGGGAGTCCTCTCAACGCGGATCGAAATCCTAGACAATGCGATCTAGGGTCGGACAGCCTCGGACACCCCTTCCGAGAGGTTCTGCCCTTCGCTTGGATCAGATCAAGTCCCTCAGCACCCGTGTCGGTATCTACCCACCATTTCCTTCCAGATCCAGGTTGCGGCATAGACCCTCTCGCTCCCTAGGAGCCGCTCAGATTGTCGGGTCCGAATCGCTGCTTGCTGTTGCTGCGGTACAAGCGCACAATGACGATCAAGGAGTGTGATAGTGATGGGGCCAATGGGACCTGGATCGAGTGGCGGGGTCCCGTGGGTGTTCCTGCTGCTGATCGCCGTGGTAATCCTGATCGGGGTCACCCGCCTCGCTTTGCTGACTTGGCGACGGAGACGAGACGAGAGACTGGCGGAGAAGACCCGGATCGAGCGGACCCGAGCGGCCGTCCGGCAGCAGCGTGACGCCGTTTCCAACGACATCCTCAAACTCGAGGACGAGGTCCGGGCCGCTGGCAACGAAGACGCACTCGCACACTATCGGAATGCCACCATCACTTACGCTGCGATCGTCGACGAATTTGAGACCGGCGACACCTCCGAGGAGCTGACCAACCTCGCGGCTCAGCTCGATACCGCTATCTGGCAGCTCGACGCGGCCGAAGCAATCCTCGATGGAAACCCACTACCCCCGGAACCCCAGGCAAGGGCGCTGCCGCGGTCACAGCAGCCATACCCACATCAGCGCTCCGACCGGAGCAGCTCGGTGGGGGTTGTCGATTTGATCGCCGCAATGCTTAAGCCGTGCCCCATGATGCGAGGGCCGTCGTTCCGTCGCCGACGCCACCATTCGGGCGGTGGAGACTGAGGCGCCTCAGCACCCCTGTCGAAACTTCACCACCGTTGGATTTCGGTTTGAGCTCACGACCGCCTCGGTGCCGGTTGGGCGGTTACCAATAGGGGATATCCCCTATTCAGGGGGCAGCGCTATCGGGCATGATGGTTCATGACCGGTGGACGAGTCGGGGCGCTCAGACGGACAAGGAGATGCTCTCATGCGTTCGGTAATCACAGGATGGTGGTCGTGGCTTGTCGCAATTTGGGCTCTTGCTCTTCTCGCCATCTCTGCAATTGCGTTATTTGGAGATGACAGTGATGAGGGTGTGGCCCATAGGGTCGCCTTTACCCTCATCTTTCTTGGGTTTGCTGCCGCCACTGCGGCTGCGCTAGTTGTTCGGCGCAAAGCACCGAGGCTGGCGGCTTGGCTTCTTGTTGTCGGGGTTGGTCTGCCCGGTCTGCCGGGCTTCTCCGTCTGGATGTTTATCCCTACCGCAATCGCCCTGGTCATCATCGTGGGCGGCATCAACACCGGTGAGATCAGTTTCAGGCGACCCGAGCCAGCGGGCGCGGCGTAGGGCGAACTGTTGACGGACGGAGTGCTTCAGGACCCGTGACCTCTCCAAGAGCGCAGGCTGACCTGGAAGATTCTTCTGGTGACATTCCCGCACGCTGGCCGACGTCAGGGTGATGTCACCTACGGGTACGCGTTCTCTCACGATCCTCGGCCCTGCTCGTCGCCGGAGGTTCCGCCGGAGGGCTAGCTGCTGTCTTCCGGAAGCTCAGCCACCGATTCTTCTCGTTTCCCGTTGCCTTGCTGGAGTCCCAGGCCCGCAGCGATCATGCCGATCACCCCTGGGTTGATCGAATCGCCCATTCCTGACGGAATGACCATCAGCGAGTCGCACTCCTTGATGGACTCATATGTGACGTTCATGGCTCGAAGCTTCAGTGCGATTGGGTCATCGTTATAGCGCTGTGCCGCCTGCTGCATCTCGTCGGCGATGCGCTGCTCGCCCTCGGCGAGGATGATCCGTGATTCTCGTTCCCGATCTGCCTGAGCTTTTCGGCTCATGGCGTCTTCGAGTGTTCGTGGGATCATCACATCACGGATCTCCACGGACTGGACTGTGATACCCCAGTCGTGGGTCTTGGTATCGATCGTGTCTCGCAGCTCTTGATCGAGAGTTGTGCGGTCGGTGATCATGCGCACCAATTCGGCGCGTCCGATGACGTCCCGCAGCGTCGTCTGGGCTGCCCAGCTGACTGTGGACAGGAAGTGCTCGACTTCCAGGATCGCCTTCTCGGCGTCAACCACCACCCAGAACATCACCGCGTCCACATTCACCGGCACGGTGTCCTTGGTCAGCGTGTCCTCTGCCTTGAAGTGGGTGGAACGGATTCGCATGTCGACCTTGCGAACGACGGTGTCGAATCCGGGCACGATCCACGAGACCCCGGGTTTGAGCGTCCGCCGGAATCGCCCGAGGCGGAGAAGGATGCCTCGCTCCCACTCGCGGACCTGCCGCGGAGAGAGTGTCAGCACCAGTCCGACAATGAGAGGGATCAACCACGAAGCCAGCTCGGTCGCCGCAAAGACACCGGTCGCGACCCCTGTCGCCACCAGTATCAGCAACGAAATAACGTTGTCACTACCTCGAAACATCTCACGACTCCTTGCTCGACTCTTTCTTCCATCTGGTCTCGACGAACTGGCACAGCTCCTTGGCTGTCATGCCTGCTTCTTTGGCTGACTGCACCAGGTCGAGGACTTCCCGCTCGAGCATCTTGAAGTCCTGCTCGGGCATCGGCTCACTTGCGTCGTCGGCTACAAATGTGCCCCTTCCACGTTCTGCTCGCAATAGGTCGTTGGTCGCTAGTTCGTGGTAGACCCTCGCCACGGTGTTGGCGTTGATTCCAAGATCCACAGCCAGGCTGCGCACGGTCGGCATTGGATCGCCTGTCTGGAGCACTCCTTCACGTATGAGCAACCGTATCCGCTCGGTCAACTGCACATAGACCGGGACTCCGTTCTGCTTGTCGATTTGGATCGGTAATGCCATATCCGACCTCCGGGACCTCAGCGGTCATAGAACCCTGTTTGTCCTATATCACTAGTAAACTATACCACTAGTACAAGGAAGTGAGAACCCCCTCTTCTCCTACGAGGCCGGGCGGGCTCCGGTGACATTGCTGCATGCTCGCCGATGGTGTGGGGAGGTCACCGGACCCTCAGCACC
>JAZGIX010000011.1:0-4612 GCA_036482315.1 Acidimicrobiia bacterium
CAACGACTGGAGCCGCGGCCTCAGAAGCCGACGCAATCGATGTGTCCGAACCGCCGGTGCCGCCACCACAGGCCGAGACCACCAACGAAAGCGTGAGGGGGCCGACTAATCGTCGCATTGCTGTCAACGCCTATAGAGAAGCGGTCACAGAGTTATCGGCGGCACGCGGTCGTCGAAAGCGAGGTGCTCGTTGACGGCATGCACCATCTCGTTGAGAGCGTCGACCCGGACCGTGGCGGCTTCTCGGTCCGGCATCACCTTGAGTCTGGGCAACTCGGCTCGAATCGCCCGACGCAACTCATCTGCACTGTCACGCGCCTTTTCTCTCCCGATGTACCGCTTCGCCCACCAGTCGGGGTCATACACGGCGGAGAGGTCTTCGATGGGCTCGCCGCTGCCGCTCAGGTTGTCGAACTCGCCGCGCTCGGCGGCTTCACGAATCTGACGATCGACCGGCGACTCGAAGTCTCGGTCAGTTGGCATACGCCAGGGCGTGCACGGGCGCCCACCGCGAAGCCGCGGCCGCGTAGTGCTCGCCGGCCGACTCGTAGTCGCCCCGCTCCAAGGCTTCCAGCGAGGCACCGATCTCAGCGGCCGATTCGTCGAGAACCAGCTCGGTCTCATCGAAGAGGTCGGCGACGCTGCCGTAATCCAATTCGACCAGGGCGTCACGCGGAAACTCTTCCAGCCAGCGAACCACATCGCCCACCTGCTCGATGATCGAATCGTCGAACTCGGCGTCTTCGAGCACCTGGACCGCATGCCGCACCCGCTGCAATCCGGTCGCCAACTCCGTCCGGTAGCGGACGGTCATCCGGCCGTACTCGGTCGCGATGAGCCTGTCGTCTTGCGCAAACAGTGCAAACCAACGCAGCGGGATGGCAAAAGGCGAGGTGAGGATGTGGCTCTTGACCCCCGGGAAGCGATCGTGGATCCGATCGAGTTCCGCCGCTGCCCGATCGGCGACCGACTCGGGCACGAGCATCGCCAGCGAGGAATCGGTGACTGCGCTGCGGAACGCCAGGAGCCCTTCGAGCATTCTCAGCCGCGGATGGCGCGGGCAAACAAAGCGACGCCCGTCCTCATCGATGACGAAGGCGTCGTCGCGGGCCGACTCCGACGACAGGCCGAACTCCCCCTGGCGGAGAACTCGAATGCCGCGGCTGCGGTCGGTGACATGCTCGAGTACCGGACCGTCTGATCCGGTTGCCTGCACATATATACGAAGGTAGGCGACGTTGGCCATGGGCCGATGGTAACGACGCAATGTGACCAATCACCCCGGACTACCCGAAGACCCCATCGCTACACTTGGGCTGTCTCACCTGTGCCCGGAAAGGAGCATCGCGTTGGGAGTATTCGACGCTATCGGTGATCGCGGCCATGAAGAGGTGGTATTCGGGTCCGATCCCGAATCGGGCCTTCAAGCGATCATCGCCATCCACTCGACGGCTCTGGGTCCCGCCCTAGGTGGGACCCGCTTCTATCCGTACACCTCCGAGGCCGACGCCCTCGAGGATGTGCTGCGCCTGTCACAGGGAATGTCGCTCAAGGCGGCTGCAGCCGGCCTCGACCTCGGTGGAGGCAAAGCCGTGATCATCGGCGACCATCGCAAACTCAAGTCGGAACGGCTCTGGCGTGCCTTCGGACGGGTGGTTGACTCACTGCAGGGTCGCTACATCACCGCCGAAGACGTCGGAACCGATGCCCAGGATATGGAGATGATCCGGCGCGAGACCCGTTGGGTGGTCGGGGTGCCGGTCGAAGAAGGCGGCTCGGGCGATCCTTCACCGGCGACGGCCCGCGGCCTGATGGCGGCGATGAGGGCAACCGCTCGCTTCTTGTGGGGGGATGAGGACCTCAGCGGCAAGCGAATCGCCGTTCTCGGAGTAGGCAAGGTCGGCACCGACCTGGTCCGTCGTCTCCACGAGAACGGATGCAAGATCACAGTCGCCGATGTCTATCCGCCTTCGCTCGAGCGTGTTCGCAGCGAGTACGGCGTAGAGGTCGTCGAACCGGACGAAGTCTTCGACGTCGAATGCGACATCTTTGCGCCGTGCTCCCTCGGAGGCGTCCTCAATGAGGAAACCATTCCCCGACTCAGAACGCAGGCCATAGTGGGTCCGGCCAACAACCAACTGGCCACTGAAGAAGACGACGATCGACTCAATGCCCGCGACATCCTCTACACGCCCGACTTCGTGGTGAATGCCGGAGGGCTCATCAACGTGAACGAGGAGATACGCGGGTACACGACCGAGAAGGCCGCCGCCCACATCGATCGAATCTACGACAACACACTTCAAGTTCTCGAGGCATCACGGGAACGGGGCACCACACCGCACCGCACCGCGGTGACCCTCGCTGAAGAACGCATCAAGAGCATCGGCAATCTCCGCCTATTCCGTCGCTCCGGCGACGACCGCAACTGAATCGTGACGATCGGTATCGACCCCGCTGCCAATCATCTCGAACTGGGCCTCAGCGATGAGTCCCTGCTCGGCATCTACCGCACCATGCTGATGGCGCGCCGCATCGACGATCGGATGTGGGCGCTCAACCGACAGGGTCGCGCCCCGTTCGTGGTGTCGTCGGCCGGCCACGAAGCGGCCCAGATCGGGACCGCAGCCGCGCTGACCAAAGGACTCGATTGGGCACTTCCGTACTACCGCGACCAGGCGGTTGCCCTGGAGTTGGGAATGACCCCCGAGGAGATCTTTCTCGGCGTCTTCTCCAAGGCAGGTGACCCCAATTCGGGCGGCCGACAAATGCCCAGTCACTGGTCACACCCCGGGCTGAACATCTTCAGCCACTCCTCGGTCATCGGAACCGGATACCCACACGCCGCGGGCATCGCATACGAGTTGATGCGACGAGATCAGGGCGCTGTAACGATGGTGTGGGGCGGTGAAGGTTCCACATCCGAAGGCGACTTCCATGAGGCACTCAACTTCGCCGGAGTCCACAAGCTCCCGGTGGTCTTCGTGATCGAGAACAACCTGTACGCCATCTCGGTACCGGCAGCCGAAGAAGTTGCGGGCAATCTGACCGAGCGTGCCGCCGGATACGGAATCCACGCCGAACGAGTCGATGGCAACGAGGTTCTGGAGGTCTACGAGGCCGCCAGTCGAGCTGTCGAACTAGCGCGCAACGGTGAAGGTCCCTGCTTCATCGAGGCGATGACCTACCGCCACTATGCGCACACCTCCGAGGACGATGACCGCTATCGGCCACCAGAGGAGATCGAGGAGTGGAAGAAGCGCGATCCGATCAGCAACCTCAAGCGGTATCTCATCGAAAGCCGCCTCCTCGACCAAGCCACCGAAACGCAAATAGAAGAAGAAGTCGTGGCCGAGATCGCTGCCGCGGTCAAGGCAGCCGACGCGGCACCCCATCCCGAGGACCCGATGGCGTTCGTCTATGCCCGTCCGATTGAAAACACCGAGCCCGCGATCGTTCCGGAGACCGAGCCGGAGGGCGATGAGATGAACATGGTCACGGCGATCAATACGACGCTCCACGAGATCATGGGTTTCTATCCCGAGGTCTCGATCTTCGGCGAGGACATCGCCGATCCCAAGGGTGGAGTCTTCAAAGCGTCCGTCGGTCTGACCGATACCTACGGGCGGGACCGCTCTTTCAACGCTCCTCTGGCCGAATCATCGATCGTCGGAGTCGCGGTCGGCATAGGCGGTGCCGGCGGAAAACCGATCGCCGAGATCCAGTTCGCCGACTACATCCACCCCGCCTTCGATCAGATCGTGTCGGAGGCGGCTCGCCTCCACTACCGCTCGGCCGGTGGATGGAACTGCCCGATTGTGATCAGGACGCCATACGGTGGTGGGATTCACGGTTCGCTCTATCACAGCCAGTCGATCGAGGCCTTCTACGCCCACGTGCCCGGCCTCAAGGTCGTCATACCGTCGACGCCGGCCGACGCCAAGGGACTGCTCTGGTCGGCTATCGAAGACCCCGACCCGGTGATGGTGCTGGAGCCGAAGAAGCTCTACCGCCTCGCCAAGGGGCTCGTGCCGGATGGCCCACACCGAGTCCCGATCGGCACCGCCGCGGTGCGCCGCGTCGGCACCGACCTGTCGATCATGGCGTATGGAGCCATGGCACATTTCGCGCTCGAAGCCGCCGCGCTGCTGGCGGACCAAGGAGTAAGCGCCGATGTCATCGATATTCGGTCGATTCGACCGCTGGATTGGGTCACCGTAGAAGCATCGGTAAAACGGACATCCAAGATCCTCATCGTCCACGAGGACACCGGCTTCGGAGGTTTCGGAGCTGAATTGTCCGCCCAGATCGCCGAGCAGACCTTCGACTGGCTCGACGCCCCGGTGCGGCGATACACCTCCCCGGAGCTCCCGACATTCCCCTACTCCAGCGCCCTGGAAGATCAGGTCTATCCCAGCACCGAGGGGATAGTGCAGCGGGCTGTGGAGCTGGCTGAGTACTAGAAGAAGTCCTTAGTCGTTAGTCCTTAGTCATTAGGCAGACGGTGGGAGGACTGCTGTCTGACAACTCTCCCCTTTGGGGGGAGTCAAACGCCGCAGGCGTTTGGTGGGGGGCTTCTCCTGACTCCTGCCTCCAGGTCAATTGAACCGAG
>JAZGIX010000012.1:0-4231 GCA_036482315.1 Acidimicrobiia bacterium
GGCCCGTCGGGATCGGGCAAGTCGACTCTGATCCGGCTGATGCTGCGCCAGGATCTCCCCACTCAGGGACAGATCTGGGTGGCCGGAAAGCAGACCACGAAACTGCCGTCGTGGAAGGTGCCGTTGCTGCGTCGGTCGCTGGGAACGGTTTTCCAGGACTTCAAGCTCCTCCCCAACAAGACCGTCCATGAAAATGTCGCCTTCGCTCTCGAGGTGATTGGACGGCCTCGGCATGTGATTCGGAACCAAGTTCCGCAGGTACTCAAGCTCGTGGGCCTGGCAACGAAGGCAGACCGTCTTCCAACGCAACTTTCTGGTGGCGAGCAACAGCGCGTGTCGATTGCGCGTGCGTTCGTAAATCGCCCACTCATCATCCTCGCCGACGAACCAACGGGGAACCTCGACCCGGCGACATCAGTCGGAATCATGCGCTTGCTCGACCGGATCAACCGGAGCGGGACCACCGTCGTGATGGCCACCCATGATCACGCCATCGTCGACGCCATGAGACGCCGGGTCGTTGCTCTCGAGCGAGGGCGCGTCGTGCGCGATCAGTCCCGTGGCGCATACGAGACGCCGAACCAGAATTCCGACGAGGCCTGATCATGAGACTGCAATACCTGCTCAGCCAGGCGATTTCCAACCTCAGACGCAACGTCCTCGTGGTGTTCGCCGCAGTTGTAGCAGTCCTGGTCATGCTGACACTCGTGTTCGGAACCATCGTTCTGCGGTGGTCGATAGATCAAGACATAGGCAGGTGGGACGACAACGTCCGGGTGATCGCCTTCCTGAGTGACGATCTCACGCTCGAAGACATCGACACCCTCCAGCAAGACATCCAGGGGTGGGACCAGGTCGATGGGATCGAGTACTTCTCCAAGGCTGAGGCCCTCGATGAGTTCCGCGAGTTGTTCGCCGACCAGCAGTCGCTCATTGATGTGGTCGAAGAGGACCCATCGATTCTTCCGGCCTCGCTGCGCATCAGACCCGTTGCGGCGGCCGACTACTCGGCGATCACCGACCGATTGGTGGTGATCCCGGGCATTCGCGAGGTATCGGCCGCCGACGAGGCGATTGACGCACTCGTTGCTCGTTCGGACCGTCTCCGCACGTTTTCGGTGTGGATCGTCGTCGTCCTCGGCGCGTCTGCGGTGGTGCTTATCGCCAACACGATTCGCATTGCCATCTTCGCCCGGCGCGATGAGATCGCCATCATGAAGCTCGTGGGCGCCGGTAACTGGTTTGTCCGAATCCCGTTCTTTCTCGAAGGGATCATGGAGGGTCTTGTCGGCGCGGCGCTTTCTGTTGCTCTGGTTTGGGCTGTGAGCGGATCGATCGCCGAATTGTTTTCTACTTCGACAGATCCCGGGGCGCTCACTGTTCCGGTTGAATTCCTGATTCGCAACGGTCTTCTCATCGTCGGGTTCGGTGGAGCGACAGGACTCATGGGAAGCGCCTTCGGCATGTGGGGATTCCTGCGGGACTGATGAGGCGTTTACTGGTGCCGGCACTCGCCGTCACTGTGGCTCTTCTCGTCGCTGCTCCGGCCGGGGCCGATCTCGGGTCCGACCTCAGCGAGATACAAGAACAGATCGATGATCTCGAGAGCGCGATCGCTGCTGCCGAGGGGGCTCGGACCGAGTTTGCGACGACGCTGCTCGAGACCGCCCGGCGACTGGAGGCTGTGGCTCAGGAACTGCTCGCCGCCGAGCAGCGGCTGGCGGATACCGAGTCCTCGATTGTCGCCACTGAGGCGTTGCTGATCGATCTGGTGGAACGGATGGATGTCCGTCGAGGGTTGATCCTCAAACTGCGCGCAGATGCCGGACGGGAACGCCAGGCGGCAGTGAATCGTGCCGTGACCGTGTACATGGCCACCCGCGCCGATGCTTCCGTTCGGTTCTTCGCAGGAGATGACCCCGATTCGGCAGTCGGCATGGTCTACGCAGACCGGGTGCAGACCGTGGCCGATTCGGTCATTGCCGAATACGAACTCCACCGGTTTCAAGAGGAGCAGGAGGTCGGGCGGCTCGAAGCCGAGGAGAAACAAGCGGAGGGCCAGCGCGAGGCGCTACGGGTTCAGCAAGCAGAAGGCGAGGCCATATCTGCTGAGGTGGCGGCACGCGCTGCCGAAGTAGGGACGCAACTCGCCGAACAGAGGGCGTTGCTCGCTCAGATGGAACGCGAGATCGCTCACTTCGAGGGTGAGATCGCCGACCTGGCCAGGGAAGAGGACCTGATCAGAGCTCTCATCGCTCAAGAACAGAGCGGTGAAGGGGAGGCGCCGGGATTGCTGCTGAGGCCGGTCCCGGGTGCAGTCTCCAGTGGGTTCGGCTGGCGCATCCATCCGATATACGGCAACTCTCGGTTGCACACCGGCTGGGACTTGAATGCGTCGTGTGGCGAACCGATCGTTGCCGGTGCCGCAGGGCGAGTCTTTTTATCCGGCTGGAAGGGTGGCTACGGGAATACGGTGATGATCGATCATGGAGGAGGTCTCTCCACTCTCTACGCGCATCAGTCGGCAACGGGCGTCGTCTACGACGAGCAAGTCGTCACTGGTCAGGTGATCGGCTGGATCGGCACCACCGGCACATCGACGGCGTGCCACCTGCATTGGGAGGTGCGGGTGAACGGGGTTCCGACCGACCCGTCCCCGTGGGTGTGATGGGGACGAAGAAGATCGCCACCAACCGTCGGGCTCGGTTCAACTATGAGATCAGCGAGACGTATGAAGCCGGCATCGTGCTGCTCGGATCCGAAGTGAAGAGCCTCCGCGCCGGGCACGCCGACCTCAAGGACTCCTACGCCGCGGTCCACGGCGGCGAGATGTGGCTGGTGGGGCTCCGCATATCTCCGTACGAGTACGCCCGCGATGGGGGGCACGATCCTGAGCGGGAGCGCAAACTCCTGCTGCACAAACGTGAAATCGAAAAGATCGGAGCCAAGATCGCCGAGAAGGGCCTCTCGCTCCTCCCGTTGAACCTCTACTTCAAGGACGGCAAAGTCAAGGTCGAACTCGGACTGGGCAAGGGCAAGGCCCAGCGCGACAAGCGTGAGACCCTTCGGCGCCGCCAGGCAGATAGAGAGATGGAGCGTGCGATGCGCCACCGGAGCTTGGATTGAGGACTGTGATCGAGCCGGGCTGCGGCATGGTGGTGCTGGCCTGCGGGCAGCGCTCTTTGTTACGCCACAGGAGCCTTGATTGAGGGTCCACCGCCTGATCCCCCTGCTTCTTGTGGTCGGTCTGGTGGCGGCGGCATGTGGGCAGGATGCCGACACTCAGACCGAGGGCTCCACTACCTCGCTCGAGCAGGTCTCGGGACCATTCACGGTGCCGGAGGCACGCGCCTTTGCTGATGGACGGATGAGCGTGACCGGGAGCATTCTGCGTGTTGGCATCGGACCGGAGTGTGATGCCGATGCGACCTGCCCGGCCGTGATCTTCGAGATGCACCTGTGTGGGGCGATGACCCGCTCGGTTCCGCCGCAGTGCGTGGGCGACTTCTTCTACCTGCGCGGTATCGATCCGGGCGTCATCGAGTTCCAGGAAGCGCCCGACGGAACCGGCTGGAGTGCTCCGGTTCTCATTACAGGTCGCAAGCAAGGCGAAGCGTTCATCGGCGAGACCGTCGAATGAGGTTGAAGCTCCAGGAATCCCCCTCGAGCACCGATGGTTGTATCTTGTGATGGCCCATGGGGGTGACATGGTTTCGACTTTGAGGGTTGAAGCGTCGGAAGCGAGCCGAGGTCCCCGGAGTCCTCGTTAAAGAGCCGGGAAACAATGCAAGTGCCGAAGACAACTTCGCACTGGCTGCTTAACAAAGCAGCTCGTCCGTCTGGAGGGTTCCCTTCTCACCAGGTCCGGGCGTCGCAATAGGGGATGCTCCCGCCGGGATTGCCGGGACCGGCGGGTCAAGACCAACTCCGGCTAGGGCGCAGGACCACCCGCCGATAGGGCCCTGCGTTCCGAAGCTCGCTATCGGCTGCGCTCGGAGATGCCGACGCTGATGCCTCAGAGGACCGGGGTTCGACTCCCCGCACCTCCACTCGATTCGGCCCGCATATGCGGGCCGAATCTCGTGATGCTGTTACCCGGCCGGACTTCGCCGCCTGCGGCGGGTTTCGCCCTAGTGGAGACGGGACCCGTCTTGGCGTCTTGCTTTACTGGTTACTGGTTACTGGTTACTGGTTACTGGTTACTGGTTACTGGTTACTGGTTACTGGTTAC
>JAZGIX010000013.1:0-5103 GCA_036482315.1 Acidimicrobiia bacterium
GGCGTCCAGCCGCCGACTCCCTCGTATGACGCTCTGCCGGCGGGAGCGGTCGCTCGCATCCAGCCGTCGCCCTGTCGCAGCTCGTCGAGATCGATGAGGATGCTCTCCGGCTCAGGGTGCGGGACCGAACCGTCCGGGTGCATCACGAGCTCGCTCTTGGCGTAGATCGCGTCCTGCCGATCCCCCACCGACATTTCGAACAGATGGGTCATCGTGATGGCCTCGGTCGGGCAGGCCTCAACACACAGGCCGCAGAAGATGCAGCGCAGCATGTTGATCTCGTACACGAAGCCGAAGCGCTCCCCCGGGCTCACCGGATCGTCGACCGGGTTGTCGGCGCCGCGGACTTATATGCACCGAGCCGGGCACACACCGGCACAGAGTTCGCAGCCGATGCACTTCTCCATGCCGTCCGGGTACCGGTTGAGCACATGCCTGCCGTGAAAACGCTGCGGCTTGGTCCGCTTGTGCTCCGGATACTGCGTGGTCACCTTGCGCTTGAAGATCTGCCGCAGCGTCACCGCAAACCCAGCAACCGGATCGAAGAAGCCCATCAGCGCGTCACCCCCCTCATGACCACGGTGCCCCGAATGAACGGTATGCCTGCACCAGCGTGAACAGGATCAGCCAGGCGAGTCCGGCCGGGATCAGCCTCTTCCAGCCCAGGGTCATCAGCTGGTCGTATCGCATGCGCGGCAGCGTCGCTCGCAGCCAAACGAATACGAAGAGCAAGGCGTATGTCTTGAGCAGGAACCACATGATCGGCATCACCCATGCAATGCCGGATGGAAGACCGAAGTCGGGTCCAAGCCAGCCACCAAAGAACACGGTCACGGCGATCGCCGAGACGTTGAACATGTTGATGTATTCCGCCAAGAAGAAGAACGCGAAACGGATGCCGGAGTACTCGGTGTGATAGCCACCGACGATTTCGGCCTCGGCCTCGACCAGATCGAACGGGGCGCGGTTGGTTTCGGCGACCGCGGCGATCGCAAAGATGATGAATGAGGGCAGCAGCCAGAAAACGAACCACCCCGGTATGAACCCGCGGAAGGATCCCTGCTGGAGTTCCACCAGACGCGACAGCGACATCGTCCCCATCCCCACCGACCCGTCGGCAATCTGGATCGATGCGAACAACACCACCGGGACCAGTGCCAGACCCATCGCCGCCTCGTACGAGATCATCTGGGCCGTCGCCCGCACTCCGCCGAGCAACGGGTACTTGGAACCCGAGGCCCAACCGGCGAGCACGATCGAATACACGGCTAGTGATGACATCGCCAGGATGAACAGCAGCCCGACGTTGAGATCGGCCCCCTGCAGCGTGACCACCGTGTCGCCGATCGTGATCGGCTCTCCGAACGGGATCACCATGAATATGAGAAACGCCGGGATCATCGCCGCGACGGGAGCGGCCAGGTACATACCCAGTTCGACCTTGCGGGGAGTGATCTGCTCTTTGAAGAACAGCTTCATGCCGTCGGCCAGCGTCTGCAGCATTCCCAACGGCCCGGCCCGGTTGGGGCCGATCCGATTCTGCATGAATGCCACCACCCTGCGCTCAAACCACACGAGAAGAAGCGTGTTGACCATGAGCAGGGCGAATATGACCACGGTCTTCACCACCGCCGACCAGAAGGGGTTGCCGAAGATCGACTCGAGGAAGGCGGTCATGTCGCCTTCTCCACCGTCACCGATGGATCGGATCCAACGGACACGCCGAGGTTGAACGGGAGGTAGACCACACCCGGCGAGAGAGACGGATCGACCGCAGCACTGACGTCGGCAATGCCCCCCGATCCGCCGACCCTCACCTGATCTCCTGCCGACACCCCGAGCGACGAAGCATCGTCGGGATGGAGGAAGAGGGCCGGCTTCTGGGCCAGTTTGGCCAACGATGGATCCATCGTCACCGCCGTCCCCCGGTCGTACAGCACCCTGCCGAGATGTAGAGCCAAGCCGTTTCCGGCACCGCTCGGAACAGTTGGCACCGAATACGCCACATCGCCACCCCGAGCGAGGATTCCGTCGCGACCGGTTCCCTGGTCGAGCGCTTCCCAGCTGATATCTGCGTACGGGACCAGCGTTGCAATGTCGGAAGCCAATGATTCCGCAGTCGAGGATTCCCACTTTCCGCCCAAGCGATCGGCGAGGTCGGCCAGAATCTCGTTGGCGGGGCGAGCTTGCCCCGGAGCCGGCACCAGGCGATTCACCTTCTGGACGCGTCCCTCGAGATTCGTCATGGTCCCTTCGACCTCGGCGAACCCCGCCGCCGGGAACACGACGTCGGCGCCCCGGTTCGAGTCATTGATGAACAGATCGATGCTCACCACGAACTCTGCCCGTGACATTGCTTCGCCGGCAGAGCCCGACGGGTGGTCACCGGCCGGGTCGGCTCCGAGCAGAACCAATCCCTTGACTGATCCGTCCCTCAACCCGTCGACGATGCCGTCGACGTCCCGGCCCGGGCCATCCTCAACACGACCCGGCCCCATGCCCGGTGCCACGCCCATGTCGATGGCGCCGTAGAGGTTCGATCGGCGGGTCACAGCCAGGACCGAAGCATCGGGTAGCTCGGCCGCAAAGCCGGCGACCGCCCCCGCTAGATCTCCGTCTTCGGTGAGTCCGGCTCTGCCGACGATCGCCACGACCGGCCCGTCGTCGAGAGCGGTCCGTACCGTGGCCAGGTCACCATCACCGGCCGTGAGCCGCCCCAATAGCGCTCCTCCCTCACCGGGGCGGTATCGAACGACATGGTCGGCGATCGCGTCGAGCCCTGTAGCCCGCGGATGCACTACGACGAGTTTGGCTCCGAGTTCGGCGACCGCCCGACGAACCCGCAAATACAACACGGGGAGCTCTTCCTTGAGGTCGGGTCCCCAAACCAGAACCGTGACGGCCCGCTCCAGATCACCGATGAGGCCGCGGCGCGGGCCGGCCGCCAACAGCCTGGCGTCGAGGGCATCACCCATCGCGGCGTCGAGGTGAGGCGTTCCGATCGTGTGACGCATCAGTCGCTCGAATGCCAGGGCCTCCTCATTCGTGCTGCGGGAGCCGCCGAGTCCGGCGACTGCCCCCTCGCCGCTCGAATCGATGATCGCCGCCAGACCCTGAGTGGCGTGATCCAGCGCATCACTCCACGACGCCTCGTGCAGCCCGCCGTCTTCTCCGCGGACGAGCGGCGTCGTCAACCGGTCCGGTGCTGCAAGGTGCTGGAACCCGAATCGGCCCTTGTCGCAGAGCCAGCCTTGATTCGTGGCTTCGACGTCCACGCCGAGCAAACGGAGGATCTCGTTCTGGCTGGACTGCACCGATACCCGACAGCCGACGGAACAACCGGCGCAAATGCTCTCCACCGCTTCGAGGTCCCACGGCCGGGCCCGGAACCGATAAGGGGTGGCGGTCAATGCGCCGACCGGGCAGATCTGGACCGTGTTACCCGAGAAGTAGGAGGCAAACGGTTCGTTTGGAAAGGTGTTCACCTGCGTGTAGTTGCCGCGATCGAGGAATTCGATCAGCGGATCCCCCGAGATCTCATCGCTGAATCGCACGCATCGGGCACACAGAATGCAGCGCTCGCGGTCGAGCATCACCAGGTCGCTGATCGGGATGGGCTTCTCGAAGTGCCGTTTCTCCTCGACATAACGGCTCTCGCCCGGGCCAAAAGCCATCGTTTGGTCCTGGAGCGGGCACTCGCCGCCGCGGTCACACACCGGACAGTCGAGCGGATGGTTGATCAGGAGGAATTCGAGAATCCCCTCCTGGGCCTTCTTGACCGTTTCGCTGGCGGTGTGGACGACCATGCCGTCGCTCACCGGCACGGTGCACGAGGTCGTCAGCATTGTTCCGCGCGGGCCTTCGATCTCGACGAGGCACATTCGGCACATGCCGACCGGGTTCATCCGTGGATGCCAGCAGAAACGCGGTATATAGGTGCCGGCGTCCTCAGCAGCCTGAATGAGCAACGCTCCCTCCTCGACCTCGACCTCGCGGCCGTCCAGAGTGATCTTCAGGCGCTCAGACACCGGCGGGCTCCGTTTGTCGAATCATCGCCTCGACCTCGCCGCGGAAGTGGGTCATGATCGAGGTGATCGGCGACACCACCGACGGCCCGAGCGGACAGATCGTGGTCTGAGCCGGCGGCCAGCGCAGCCCGGGAGAGATGTTGTCGCACACATCGAGCAACAAGCCGACGTCGGCCTCCCGGCCGTGGCCGGCGACGATCCTCTGCAGGATCCGCTGCAGCCAGGTGGTGCCCTCCCGACAGGGGGTGCACTGTCCACACGATTCGTGGGCAAAGAACTTCACGATGCTCAGAGCCGCGGCAACCACGTTGGCCGTCTCGTCCATGACGACGATCGCTCCCGAGCCGAGCATGGAGCCAAGCCGTCCCGTATCGTCCAGCGTCACCGGCTCGTCGAGCACCGCCGGCGTGAACCAGGGCGCTGAGGCACCACCGGGAATCCAGCACTTGAGTTCGTTCCCATCGCGGATGCCCCCGCCGACCTCGTAGATCATCTCGCGCCAGGTCATCCCCATCACGACCTCGTAGTTGCCGGGACGGGCAATGTGCCCCGACAGTGAAAACAACCGAGTCCCCCGCGACCCCTCGGGGCCAATGGCGTCGTAAGCCGCTCCGCCGTTGGCGACGATCCACGGGATGTTCGAGATCGTCTCGACGTTGTTGACGATGGTGGGCTTTGAGTAGAGGCCCTCCACCGCCGGGAACGGAGGCTTGAGCCGCGGCTCACCGCGCCGACCCTCCAGCGAATTGAGTAGTGCCGTCTCTTCGCCACAGATATAGGCCCCGGCTCCTAGATGGACCGTGATATCGAGCGAAAGGCCGGAATCGAGGATGTTCTCGCCGAGATACCCGGCTTGGTAGGCCTCCTCCACGGCACGCTGCACCCGACGAGCAGGACGCG
This sequence comes from Acidimicrobiia bacterium, assembly GCA_036482315.1. Lineage (GTDB taxonomy): Bacteria > Actinomycetota > Acidimicrobiia > Spongiisociales > UBA11373 > JACZWZ01. The sequence goes on from JAZGIX010000013.1 coordinate 4,929, forward strand.
GGTACTCACCCCTGATGTATATGAAGGCGTGATTCACATCCAGGGCATACGAGGAAAGGACGATCCCCTCGATCAACTGGTGCGGGTCGCGCTCCAGCAACTGCCGATCCTTGAACGTCCCGGGCTCGGATTCATCTCCGTTTATCACGAGGTACCGGGGCTCGGCGGGGGCAAG
>JAZGIX010000014.1:0-3826 GCA_036482315.1 Acidimicrobiia bacterium
ACTGGGCTCGGCACCGTGATCTCAGTCAACTCGTACGGCTACCGCGGCATCAATGCGATGCACGGGCCGCTACTCGATGGCAACACCCAATCGGTCTACAACGCCGCCCTGGGGATTGGGACGCACCCGTCGGACACCGAGGTCAGCACAGACTCATAACGGGGCAGGCATTGGGCGATCGCTGGCCGCCGGCGGCACCTCATGAACCCCATGCATTAAGCCGCCAACCTGGGTCGGTCTTATCCACCGTCGGCTCTCCGACACCACTGCTGGGTGTGGCCCCGACACATCAAACGACAGGGAACCTCGCAGCGACGTGGTCCTGCTGATATCAGGGAGTTCGAAGAACACGAAGGGTGATGGTCAACCCAGCGGTGGCACCGATCTAGTCCGCGGGGCCGGGTGGCGGAAAGAGTGTCTCCCAGAATGCGGTGATCATGTCGATCTCCGCGGGAAGCGTGCTCCAATCGAACTCGAGCGCGGTGATCGTGTGCAGCGGTGGTGCTCCCACCGGTGCAGCGACGTCGGATCGCACCGGATAGAAGTTGCCGATTTCGACGACGATCTGCTGGCCCGGCCGGGACAGGATGAAGTCGATGACGGCTCTCGCAGCCGCCGGGTTGCGAGCTCCGGTGGTAATCGCGATCGGACTCGGAATCAGCAGGGTCCCACTTACCGGATAGGCGAAGTCGACGGGCGATCCATTTGCTTTGGCGGCACGTGCCATGTAGTCGAGCACAGCAACCGCTCCAAACGTGCCACCGACCACCCCGTCTCGAGCAGCCCCGTTGCTCGCTACGGACCTCATGCCGTCATTGGCAAGTGTCGTGAAGAACTCTGAGCCGTACTTATCAATCAAAGCCTTGATGGTGGCACGAGCGGCCCCCGATTGCGGTGCTGGGAATGCCGCCAGCTCCACATCGTGAAGGTCTGGCCAGTCGGTAAGCCCGTCCGGCAAGAGAGAGGTATTCCACGCAACGACCATGCTGATGATTCGACCCGCCACGTAGAAGCCGTCTGGGTCGACATAACTCGGGGGGATCGGCGCATCCGCAGGGGGCTCATAGCGAGCCAGGACTCCCATCTCCTTGTAGGCCTCGTAAGGCGACGGCTCTGCCAGCCATATCATGTCGGCCTTGAGATCGCCCCTGCCGAGTTCCTCGGCTATCCGTTCCTGGATGTCCGCGGTGCGACCACGCACGACTGTCAGTTCGATGCCACCGCTGTCCAGGAGTCCCAGCCAATAATTGCCCTCGAGATCGGGAAATCGCTGCTCTACTACGCCCTCGAGTCGAGCCACCACGTCCTCGGGTATTGACGTGTACAGCACGACCTCACCCGAGGCCAGGTTCGGGTTCTCATCGTCGGCGCACGCAACCGCCAAGGCAGAGGCCAAGAAAAGGAACAGCAGCGTCCGGCAGACGCGTCGGCACAGGGCCGAACGGCGCCGGACAGGACGACCTTCTCGGCCCCGTACGTGGCCTCTCAGAGCACCGATGCTTCTGTTCATGCGCCTCTTGATCCCTCTACGTCAGCTTCGCGCTCGAGGAGTATGTCGAACGAAGACTACGCAACAGAACCCGACCCCACGGCCTTAGCCTCCACGCAGGGTCGGTCTTATCCACCGACAGCTCTCCGACACCACTGCACCGAGAAGTGATAGGCCAGGTTCTATCTGGTGGCTATCGGGTGGCCGGCCGCCGCGGGCGGGTCACCCACAGAAGCAGCAGGCCGAACACCACGGCCACGGCTCCCCCGTAGAGGATCAGCGCGGCGGTCCGGGCTCGATCCTGCTCCGCAAGGCGGCGCTCCTCGAGCGCCACCGCCTGGTTGGAGGCGTCTGCCGCGATGTCCAGCAGTTCTTGCTGCACGTCGCCGATGTCGGCTCTCGCAGCGGACAGGGCAGCGATGTCCGCCGCCGATCTCTCAACCGCCGACGCTGCGGTGCGGGCATCTGCCGGATCGATGAGCGCGGGGGGAGTCACCGGCGACCCGTTCAGGGGTAGGTCGGTAGTGGGATCGACGACCTCGATCTCAGGACCGATGTAGGTGAACCCGCGCTCGGGATCCATTCTGATCGGGCCGTACACGACCTCGAAATGGAGATGAGGGCCGGTGCTGTCGCCCGTGCTCCCGACATTGCCGATCACCTGACCGGCGAGCACGCTCTCTCCGATCGCTACGGGGAGATCCGCGCTGACCATGTGGAAGTACCGCGTTTCCCAGCCTTGCTCGTGGCGGAGGATGACTCCGTTCCCAGCGCCGCTGTCCAACCAGCCTGATTGGAGCACGACCCCGTCGGTGGCGGCGAGGATCGGAGTCCATGCAGGCGCGCCGATGTCGATCCCTTGGTGGAACCTGTCATCCCGGCGAGTGCCGAACGAGTCGGTGACGGAGTGCCCTGGCAGCGGGTACCGGAGCACGAATGGCCCGAAGCCAGTGGCGGGACCCGGGACGGCGACATCGGAGACGGCCAACAGCGCCGCACCCGCCGTTCGCAGTGCGTCGCCCGATCCGTCGGGGCCCGCAGCAAGCTCTCCACTCGCCACTGCCTCCAGATCGGCAGCGAGGCGGGCCGCGGCCTCGAGGGCGGTCGATACTTCAGCGAGTGTCGAAGCCATCGGCCCGAGTTCGGCGAGCTCGTTGGTGAGCGCCGCCGTGGCGGCCTGCGAACGATTGGCGAGATCCTCCCTGATCTCCGCCGCATCGCGCACGATCTCGTTCCAGCTGACACCAGACGCCGCGACCTGCCAGGCTCCCATCAGTCCGGCCAGGATCCCGGAGATCAGCACCACGCCCGCCGCCAGCGACCAGAGCGCACGCCTTGTCGGCGGCGGCGCCGGGAAAGCGATCCGGACCGGCCGACGTTCTATCGCGGGCGGGAACTGCAGGGGGCGGGGGCGAACCGGCTGCTCCGGTTCCCGCTCCACCACGAAGGTCAGCCAGCGGTCACCCATCTGCCGCTCCGTGATTGGACCGGGCGGTCGCCGTGCCGGGGGTCGCCGAATCGGCCCCGGTGGGCGTAACCCTTCTGAGGGCGTGGACCACTCTGCGCGCACCGGCGCGGGGGACCCGTACTCGGGCACACAAGCGACTCGCGCTGCCGATCAGGCGCGTGATGACGTGAACGATGGTCCCTTCCTCCAAGTGGCCACACCCCACACCGAGAGTGGCACCACGTAGAGTAGTACACGGGACTACTCCACGACTCGGGTGGCCTCCACTGCCTGATCCTGCTATTTGGGGTCTGACGTATCCACAGAAGGCCAAACTTACCGATAAGAAACCGACGCCCAGGCCGCAAGTCTCCACCCAGGGTCGGTCTTATCCACCGTCGGCTCTCCGACACCGCTGCACCGACTGTCCTCCGAGTGCGCTAAACGGCCGGAAGGCCCGTAACGACGAGGGCTTCATGCCATAGGGCATGTCCCTAGCTCCGCCGATAACCGCGTAACAAGGGTGCGCGTCCCCTACAGTTTCTAGGCAAGAGCAAGGGACAGGAGCGGTGGAAATAGATGTCTGATGTGTGGCGCAACACCGTCGACTTCTTCGACCGATTCCCTTACCTCGAAGCGCTCGCCATCGTCGGCCTATTCGTGCTGCTGGCGTGGTTGTTCGACCGGATGCTGATCGGGTTTCTTCGGAGGCTCGTCAATCGCTCCGAGACAGAATTCGACGACAAGCTCTTGGATCTCTTGCACCGTCCGATCTTTACGACGGTCGGATTGGTGGCATTTCTATTAAAATCGATTCTGAATCTGATTATACTACCTGAAGGTATAGTTAAACCAAAGGGTCCCGGACCGGGAGCAGAAGCAGTACTATC
>JAZGIX010000015.1:0-3726 GCA_036482315.1 Acidimicrobiia bacterium
ATCTGAGTTGACGATGAGTGTGCCGGCCGGGGCGAGGTCGGGCAGGTTCGCTTTGAGGGCTGCGGGGTTCATTGCCACCAGCACGTCGGGGTTGTCGCCGGCCGTCAAGATGTCGCGGTCCGCGATCTGCACCTGGAACGACGAAACGCCCAGCAGGGTCCCTGCCGGTGCACGGATCTCGGCGGGGAAATTGGGGAATGTCGCCAGATCGTTGCCGAAAATGGCTGAAGCTTCGGTGAACCGGCTTCCTGCCACCTGCATGCCGTCACCGGAGTCACCGGCGAACCGGATCGCAACTACCGACACATTCTGAGCTTCGGCATCTGTGGGGTCGATGGTCGAGGTTTCGGACACGGTCCGATCACTCCTTGGGTGGGTTGTGATGAGGAACGCGCTGGGCAGGTCCGATCTTCCAGATTGGCCCCGCTGCAGTCGTGTCGTCCTCCGGGTTTTCGACGGCGGTCATTGTATGCCTATCCGGTTACCGAGGCATGGTCCGCGGCCGGCGGTGAGCTATCAATCCGGAGGCTTCCAGCGACAGCCCTATTCCGAGCAGCCGTGACTCATTCCAGTGCGGTCCGATCAGCTGGATCGACGGTGGCAATCCGGTGACGCCGGGCTCCTCGATGGGGAGGGCGAGTGCCGGGAGATCGGCCTGGTTGACGAGCGGCGTGAACCAGGACAACGCCGGTCGATACGGTTCCCGCCCGGCCCCGACGTCGAGATGATCAACGCCGATCGTCTTGGAGAGGGCGGCGGTCGTCGGAGTCGCCAGGATGTCGAATCGGGTGAAAGCGGACACGAAGCGGGCTCGCAGTTCCTTGCGCCATCGGCCGGCCATCGCGATCTCGTCCGGGTGGAGCGCCAGAACAGGTGCGAGCCGATCACGTATTGCCGGCCCGTATCGAGTCGCATCTTCTGCGAACCATTCACGATGCACCTCGGCGACTTCCGCGTACGCGCCGGCCGGGACCGCGGTCGCATCGATGTCCGGATCTTCGAAGTGGGTGACGGTCGCTCCTGCCTCTTCGAGGGCCGCCAGGAGACGCTCGAAGCCGGCCTGCTGCTCCGCGGCTAGTGGTCGATCCAGCCACGGGTGGGGGATGCCGACGGTGAGCGATTCCAGACCGACCGGCTTGACGGGGTCGATTGGATGATCAATCGACCACGGATCGGAAGCATCCGGTCCGGCCAGAACCGAGAACACGATCGCAGCATCTTCGACGGTGCGGGTCAGCGGACCGACCGTGTCGAGCGATCCGGCGAGAGGGAACACTCCTGTCAGCGGGATCCGCCCATGGGTGACCTTGAGCCCGATCAGCCCACAGAGCGCGGCCGGTACCCGCACCGAGCCGCCGGTGTCGGTGCCGATCCCGATCGGGACCAGGCTTGCCGCCACGGCAGCAGCCGAACCCCCCGACGAGCCACCCGGCGAGGTCGAGGAATCCCAGGGGTTTCGTACGGGTCCCCACCAGTCGTTCTCGGAAGAGAATCCGTAGGCGAACTCGTGGAGGCCGGTTCTACCGATGATCACGGCTCCGGCCGCATTCAGCCGTCGCACCACCGGGGCGTCGGCGCCCGCCGGTTCGACCAGGAAGGAGGATCCGGCCGTGGTGACGAGTCCCTCCTGATCGAATATGTCCTTGAGTGCCACCGGGACTCCGGTGAGGGGTCCGGGATCTGTTCCGGCGGCGACTGCACGGTCGATGGCCTCGGCTCGGACGAGGGCGCGCTCAGAGTCGAGCCGGGTAAAGGCGTTGAGTCCACGTGCTGCTTCGACGCGCTCGAGGGCGGCGGTCACGGTCGCTACGGCTGTTGCCGCGCCCGATCTGACGTCCCGCGCGATTCCAGACGCGTCGCCTACTCCCAGGTCACATTCCTGTGCTCGGGGAACACCGACACCCATGAGAACCCGGCGGGCACACCGGTTTCGGTGCCGTCGGTCCCGATGAGCCGGAATTGGTCGCCGTAGTTGGCCCGCTCCCAGCGGCCTTCCCACACTGCGCCCCGGGCAAAGACCCAGGCGGGTCCGGAACCGGCGGTATCGAGTGCCGGGACCGCTTCCCAATCGGACTGGTCGGGCGGGGGGAAGGCCGTGTAGAACTCGGCGCCGAGGATCACGAGCACCTCCACTGCGATCTGCTGGGTGTTTCCGCCGCGATCGACGAGTAGGTGCTCGACACCGCTGTGGGTCCGCAGGTAGCGGTCACCGTCCCAATCCCAGGTCACGGTCACCTCGTCGGACCAATCGAGCACGATCTGGTCGGCGGTGGTCTCGGGGATGTCCCACTGGACGATCGGATACATCGACTGGGGCGGATCGTCGGGGAACTCCAGCAAGTCGGCTCCGGCTCGGAGGTCCTCCGTATCCCCGAAGAGGTTGTGAGGAGCCACCTTGGTCGAGACCCGGAACATATTCCCGGCACCGGAGCCAATCAGTCCCACTCCGCGGCTGGTGTGGACGCTCTGGATCCACGGCTGGCCTCCCGACATCGCCAGCGGTGCCGGGAATGCGGCCAGCATCGTCGAATCGGTCGGACGGACCGAGCGGATCGGCCCCAGGTAGTCGGTGTCGTTGTCGTGGAAGATGGCGATGAAGCGGGTGAGGCCGCCTTCGACCCGAAGCTCGATGACGGAGTCGGCGTCCATCAACCCCGACTGTGGACGGGCTTGGGGGTGGTTGTCGATCTTGACGCCGATGGCCCGGCGATCGAGCAAGCTGTCCCGGGTGGCCGGGAGACCGTTGACCGGCGATGCAAAGCCGACCGGTGCGGTCGTCACCGTCGTGCTTTCGTCGATGGTCGTCGTGGTCGTCGGACCCGGCGTGGTGGTAGAAGTCGTCGACGACGTGGTGCTGGTGGGTGCTGCCGTCGTGGTGGTCGCGATGGTGGTTGTCGTTGTTACGGCTGCTTCACCGCTGCAGGCCGCGGCGAGCAGCGCAAAAGCGCCGATGAGGAGGAAGATTCGAGACATAGGGGGGAGAGCATAATGCCCGATTCCCGGTTTGGATCGCGTGGTGTGTTTCTACGCGGTTGCGGGCGCCAGATGCAGGTGCGCTCGAATGGTTCGATCGACTGCCGTCCGGCTGAATGGGATGACCAGGGCGTCGCCTTCGACCCAGAGGCTCACCTGATCCGAGTAGTGGGGCGAGAACGGATTCCCCGATTGGCCGCCGGCGAGGCAGAACCGAGCCAGGTCCCACGAGCCTGCCTCCACCACCATCCGACCCGATGCAACGGCGAAATCCGGGTTGCCGAGCGGGTCGAGCGGATTGACCGGGCCCGGGTTCACCGTGTTGGCATCGCCCCCATGGGGGAGAGGTCCGATGTTCCAAACTCGATCCAGCGGCTTACGCAACCCCATCGGATGGACGAGTGTGACCTGGCGGATCTGGCCCCATGCCCACCGATCGGGATCGGACCCAGCAGCTTCCTCCAGCATCCCTTGGGCGTCGCGCAGCGCGTGGCGTATCGCTTGATCCCAGCCTCCTTCAAACCACCCGTCGGGGCGCTCCCGGAGGAGTGTCACCAAATGAGCGACGCGACGCACCAGGAGGCTGTTGAACGGAACCAGGGGTGTAAAGCCGGCTCCGAGCGCGAATCGAGATGAATTGGGTGCCTTGGCTTCGGCGATCGCCTTCGTCATCGTCGCGGTAAAGGCCTCGAAGACCGCGGCGGCGGGCGAGTCGGCGGCCACCACGCCGTCCCAGTCACGCAGCAGGTTGAC
>JAZGIX010000016.1:0-5883 GCA_036482315.1 Acidimicrobiia bacterium
CGGAATCTGGACTGCCATCTCCATCCCACACGTCCCCTGGCCGGCAACGACATCGAACTGGTCGTAGGCATGGGCGAAGAGAGCATCGTTGGTCTGGTTCCACACCTCACTGGCTTCGAGTGCTTCCGCGTAGTGACCGGGTATCACGTGCACCGATGCTCCCCGATCGCGCAACCGCTCGATCTTGGCGGGCGGCGACGACTCGGGCACAAAGATATCGGCCGCGATGTCCAGTTCTGCTGCGGCGTAGGCGACGGCCAGACCAAAGTTGCCGCCCGACGCCGCCACCACTCGAGCAGGCTTCGGATCCGCCGCCAGTAGCCGCGAGAACGCACCCCTCACTTTGAACGATCCCGTCGGCTGCAGCAGATCGAGCTTGAGCGTCACCTTCCCCGGAGCGTCCCCAACACCGTGGAGCAGTTCCAGCACCGGAGTTCGACGGATATGTCCTGAGATGCGGTCGGCGGCACTCTCGATATTCGAGCGCTCCGGGATGGAACCGGTCACACTTCCTCAAACAGATAGCGACGGATCACCTCGAGGCGGTCGTCGAACCCGTCGGGGTACAGGTACCAGAGGGTGGCAGCGATCGAAGACAGAAGAGCATTGCCGTCCTGGGGCGTGAAGCAGAATCCGACCAACTCGGACCCGTTTCGCACCGCCAACGTCTCGAAGGGAATCACCGTCTGGCTCAAGATGCGGCCGTAGTAACCGTGATCCCTCCCGAACGAGAAGATCTGATTGGCCGAGCGCTTGTAGGTGAGCGCCACCCGCGGGTTGGCGGCCAAACGCTCGATTGCTTCGGCCGTCGTCATCTCCTCTTCGAGCTCGAGGCTGAAGTGGAGGGCGTGCATGTACTGGGTGTTCATCTTGATTGCCGACGAGAAGACCGGTAGGTCATAGCCGAGGGTTTCGAAGAGTTGATGGGCGTCACGCGCGTGATGGGTGCCGAAACGAGCATCGTCGTGCTTCCCCACCACCGGGCTCGGAATGAACGAGCCGTCCTGGCTGATGTCGTTGGCGCGGCGCAGGCACAGGAACCGCCCGCTCCTCAGGTGTGACGTTCCGTCGGGGTCCATGCCCAACGTCTTGATGAGAACCGAGATGTTGTGGGTGTTGCACGACACGACCTGGATGAAACGATCGTCACCGCGACTCAGAGCTTCATCGTTGATGCCTCTGGCGTACATCTTCCCGAAGCCGAATTCCGAACCTTGCGCCAAGAATCCGAGTGGGCCGCTCGCCGCCTGGTACCACCGGTCCTTGTTGGCATTGCCGGCCGGGGTGCAATCGATCACCACCGAGGCCCGCTCGATCGCCTGGCGCGCTTCCAGCTTGGGAGCGTGTCCCAGTTCTTCGAACGCGGACTGACGGTCCTCATCGACTGCGAGCGCCGCTCCCCGCCGCACCAAGTCGCGCACTTTGGCCCGCTCCTCGATGAGAGGCGTCCGCTTGTGAAAGGTGACCTCGTTGATGCCGAACGCGTCGGCGTCATCGGCCAGCAAACCGATGAGAGGCTCCCCGATGGTTCCGGTGCCCACGACGTGGACGATCTTCGACATGCTCAACCCCCGCTGCTCCCGTGCCGCAAGCATGGTATCTGGATCGCAGCGTGCAGCGTGCAGCGTGCAAGAAGAATCACTCTCCCCTTTGGGGGGAGTCAACCGGCGCAGCCGGTTGGTGTGGGGTGGCACACGCCCGGCACAGCAGCGAGGCAACCTGCGACAATCCGCGAATGCGATCCCTCCGCCTCCACGGCCCGGGAGATATCCGCCTCGACGAGGTGGCACCGCCCGAATCCGGCGCCGCGACGGCCATCATCGAGGTAGAAGCCTGCGGAGTCTGCGGATCTGATGTGCATTTCGTCGATGGATCGGCTCGCACCGGTCACGTACCGATCACTCTCGGCCACGAGGTGGCGGGACGGATCGTGACCGCGCCGAACACCAACTTTGCTCCCGGCACCGAGGTAGTGGCGGAGGTGGGGCGCTTCTGTCTGGCCTGCTCGCGCTGCTTGGAAGGGCGGCCCAATCTGTGTGAACGGGCCCAGGTCCTCGGTATCCACGTCGACGGCGGCTTTGCCGATCTCGTCGCTGTACCGACCGATTCGATCGTCGTCCGCCCACCCGGGGTGCCGGTGGAGGCCGCAGCCACCGCGGTCGACGCCGGAGCGACCGCCTTGCATGCCATTCGCCGCCGGGCCCGGGTCGAAGCCGGGGAATCGGTGCTCGTGATCGGAGCCGGGGGCCGCGGCACCTACGGCATCCAGTTCGCCCGACTGGCTGGGGCGGGAGCGGTGATGGTCGCCGACACCGACCCCCGAGCTCTGGAACGGGCGGCGGGTCTAGGGGTGGACGAGACGGTTCTGGTGGAGCCGGGGGTGTCGGTGGGCCGCCAGGTAAAGCTGCTGAGCGACGGCGGAGTCGATGCCGCCATCGAGTTCGTTGGATCGGCATCTGCCGTGGACGCGGCCATCAAGTCGATCCGGCCCGGCGGCCGCGCCGTCGTCGTGGGTGTCGGGATCGAACCGGTGGCTTTGCTCCCGGTGGTCCTGTGGTCCAACAACGAGTATTCGCTGCTGGGTTCCTACGGGAGCCTCCCCGGCGACACCGCACTGGTTCTGGAGGCGCTGGCGGACGGAAGCGTCGTCGCCCCCGAAACCATTGATGTGGCATTGACAGACGGAGCCGAGCTGCTGGCCGAGCTCGCCGCCGGCAAGCGAACCGGCCCGGCGCGGCCCATGATTCGCCCATGATCGAACGCCCCCACGATGGGTACGTGATCAGCACCGACCCGGATCGGCTCGATCTCGACGTCATCCACCGCTGGATCTCGGAGGAGTCCTACTGGGCCGAGGGCCGATCGCACGAGACCGTTGTGGCCTCGGTCCAGGCCAGCCTCAACTTCGGCGCCTACGCCCCGACCGGAGAGATGGTGGGAGCAGCCCGAGTGGTCACCGATTACGCAACGTTCGGCTGGCTGTGCGACGTGTTCGTTCTCGACCAGCACCGCGACCGGGGCCTGGGTAAGGCGCTGGTTGCCGCGGTCGTCGAGCACCCGCAGCTGGCCGACCTGCAGCGCATCATCCTCGCCACCGGCGATGCCCACGACCTGTATTCCCCTTACGGATTCGATTTGATGGCGAACCCGGAACGCTGGATGGAGCGCAACCGCCCGGTGTCGTGAGGAACCGTCCGATCCGGCCTTTCTGCTCAATGAGGTGTGGAGGTTCGAGTCGGCTCACCCGTATGTCCCACCTCTTGGAGGGCTGAGGCATGACCTGGGGGCTGTGAAGGCAGGCGAACAGCACTTGGCTGTCTTTAGGGACTTTCTCTGTTGGTGCGTCTGCGCTCGTCGGCTTCCTTGCGATCACGTCGACGTTGCTCCTCAGCCTCGGCATGCTCGCGGCGGCGTCGCTCATCAGCCTCGTCACGCTCCCGAAGCCGTCGTTGCTCGTAGGTCTCCTCGTCTGATCTCTCGCCGTTGGTGCTGCGCGTCATGCCTGAACAGTACCGGCGAAGCCGTGACCAGAACTCAGATGCCCTGTCTTTACCGCACGTGCTTCAGCTGGCTCTGGATTGTGTCGCTCGAATCTGGAATCCACGACCCGGTCGGATCGATAGTCTGAGTGCGAGAGGAGCCTCGCCCGCCACCTCACCACCCCCTACCGCAACACTCCTCTTTCCCAAACACTCACCAACTCCGCATAGGCCTCGCTCGAGGCGACCAGTTCTGCATGCGTTCCATCGGCGATCACCTTGCCTCGATCCATCATCAGAACTCGATCGGCTTGCTCGGCGCTGCGGAGGCGGTGGGCGATCACGACTGCGGTCCGCCCTTCGAGCAGGGTGCCGAGGGCTCGCTCCACCCGGGCCTCGGACTCCGGGTCGAGGTTGGCGGTGGCCTCGTCGAGCACGATCACGGCCGGGTCGGCCAGCAGGGCGCGGGCGAGCGCCACCAGCTGTCGCTCCCCAGCCGAAAACCGGCTGCCGCGCTCGCGCACCAGGGTGTCGAGGCGCTCGGGGAGGCGTCGCACCCACTCCTCGATCCCAATGGCCCGGCACACTTCCCACAGCTCGTCGTCAGACACACCGGGCCGGGCGTAGCGCAGATTCTCCCGCAGGGTCCCGTTGAACAGAAAGCCCTCTTGCGGAATCAGCACCAAATGACGCGGCCTGGAGGCCAGTGTCATCCTTCGTAGATCGAGTCCATCCAGGAGGACGGCGCCCTCGGTGGGGTCGTAGAAGCGCAATACCAAGCGGGCCAGCGTGGACTTCCCGGCTCCAGTTTCACCGACGATGGCCACTCGCTGTCCGGCCGGTATCTCGAGGTCGATGTCGACCACCACCGGCAGATCGGGCTCGTATCCGAAGGTCACGTCCTCGAACCGGATAGCACCCTGCACCCGATCCGGCAGATCGGTGACACCCTCGGAATCAACGACCGACGGTTCAGTATCGAGCAGCCGGAACAGCTTCTCCAGCGCCGCCGACGCCGATTGCAGCTGGTTGTAGGTGTTGGCCAGGTTGATGATCGGCTGGAAGAACCAATCCAAGTACATCAGCAGCGACACCAGCGAGCCAAAGCTGAGGTCCCCGGCGATCACCCGTCTCCCGGCGAAAAACAGCACCACCGCGTAGCCCGCCACCCGCAGGAACGCCACCCCCGGGAAGTACCAGGAGACGGCGCGAGCGGTCCGCATGTTGGCCTCGAAGTATTCCTCGTTGACGCCTCCGAACTGGCCGGCCTGTTCCGGCTCCCGGGTAAAGGCCTGCACCACCCTCACCCCGGTGATCCCTTCCTGCAATGTGGCCAGCACCCGGCCGATCTGGGTGCGCACCTCCTGATAGGCGCGGGCGGCAACCCGCTGGAACATCCGGCTGAGAACTAGGAGCACAGCAATCAGAGCGAAGACTTGGACCGCCACCGTGACGTCGACAAACAGCATTGCCGCGGCGACGCCGGAGATCGTCAGCAAGTTGATGACCAGCGACACCGCACCCTCCTCGGCGAAGTCCTGGATCGACTCGATGTCGTTAGTCATCCGGCTCACGAGCACGCCTGTCTTCGATCTCCCGTAGAAGGCCATGTCGAGACGCATCAGGTGCTCGAACACCGTGGAGCGCAGCTGAAGGAGGTACTTCTCGCCGAGCGTCGCCACCGAGAACTGGGCTATCCGCTGCGCCAAGTACTGCACCACCAGGAGCCCAAGGAAGATCAATGCGGCTGTGGCGATCAGACCGCGATCGGCTCCCCCGATGCCGTCATCGATCCCGCTGCGCACCACCAGAGGTCCGAGCAGACGGGCGGTCGTGGCGATGATCGTGGCAAACAGAGCGCGGAGCGCCGCCATCTTGAGATGCGAGGCCAGGCGAGCCGCCCTGCGGAACAACCCGTCGGTCATCGGCGGGCCTCCTCTTGTGCCAGCACCTCGCCGTAGCGCGGAACTGTCGCCAGCAGCTCCAGGTGGGGCCCCACCGCCACGATCTGCCCGTCATCGATGAAGGCGACGGAATCGACCAGGGCCAGGGTTGACGTGCGGTGGGCGATGATGATCGTCGTGCGGCCCCGCATCACCTGCTCCAAGGCGGCCAGCATCTCGGCCTCCACCAACGCATCGACCGACGAGGTGGCGTCGTCGAGGATCAGCACCCGGGGATCACGCAGCACCGCCCGCGCCAACGCCACCCGCTGGCGCTGACCGCCGGACAGCGAATGGCCCCGCTCCCCGATCACAGTGTCGTAGCCGTCGGGAAAGTCAGAGATGAACCCGTGAGACTGAGCCAGCCGGGCGGCAAGCCGCACCTGTTCGTCGGAGGCGTCCGGACTGCCAAAGGCGATGTTGTCGCGCACCGAGGCCGAAAACAGAAACGTCTCCTGGAA
>JAZGIX010000017.1:0-6169 GCA_036482315.1 Acidimicrobiia bacterium
CGACCCCACTGATCTCCCACCGGCGTCCCCACCAGGACTGTCGGTCGATGCGACCGAGTGTGCTTTCGGCGGCCCTCAGGTCGATGGTGCCCCACCCGTCGGGGATCAGATCGAATTCGGTTCCGTCAGCGAAAACCCCATGTGATGTGTGGTGTGACGGGTCCCGCTGCAGTTCGGCTACCAGTTCGCTTCCGCGAGACAGCGTCCAGCGATTCGAGAAGAGTCCGCTGTCGAATCGACAGTCGCCCACCACTACCGGGGGTATCCATCGCGTGGTGCTCACAGGCGAAGCGTAACTACTCAGGCTGAACCGTCGGGAGATGGAGGACGTACCAGACCGCCCAGATTCCGATCGCAGTCATGAGTACCTGGAGAACCGTAGGTGCGATGACCCAGCCGATGGAGTATGTGAAAGCCGCAGTCATGGCAACGACCGCCACGATTTTGGTCTTGCGGGGAATACCGCGCCCGGCCCGGAAGTCGGTGATGAAGCGACCGAAAATACGATGATTCGTGAGCCAAGTGTGCATGCGATCCGACGAACGCGAGAACGCAAATGCGGCAATGATCAGTGGGCCGGTGGTGGGGACCAGCGGCAGCACGATCCCCACGATTCCGACGACCAGCGCACCCACCCCCAACAGCAGGTAGAGCGGTTTCATCCACGGGCGAGTCTTCGGAGCGGTCACGGTCACTGAGCGAGCGTACGGTCGCGTGTTTCCGACGGGGAATCGGAATGAGGGTCGGCGGCTGGCGCCGCCTCCCGTCATTCGTCATTAGTCGTTAGTCATTAGGAAGAAGGTCCAGTTGCGCCTGCCTGGTGCCCAGCACCGAATTCCTAACGCCTTCTCCCGCTTTTGCCCTGCCCAAGTACCCTCGGCCCTATGAAGCTCCACTTACTCGATGGGACCTACGAACTGTTTCGTTCGTACTTCGGAGCACCACCTCGGACGGCGCCCAACGGTGGAGAGATCGGTGCCGTTCACGGTGTTATGGCGAGCAGCCTCAAGCTGCTTGCTGAGGAAGGCGTGTCCCATCTGGGTGCCGCGTTCGACAGTGAGATCCGGTCCTTTCGCAACGATCTCTACAGCGGCTACAAGAGTGAGGTTGGGGTTCCGGCCGAGCTGTTGGCTCAATTCCCGATCGTCGAAGAGGGAATGGAGGCGATCGGTGTACCGGTCTGGCGGATGGAGGAATACGAAGCCGACGATGCCCTGGCCACGGCGGCCGACCGATTCGCCGACGAGGTCGAGCAGGTCGTGATCATGAGTCCGGACAAGGACATGGCTCAATGCATCATCGGTGAGAAGATCGTCGGCTTCGACCGTCGCAAGAGTGCCTTCATCGATGAGGCCGGCGTGTGGGAGAAGTTTGGTGTCGCTCCGCAGTCCATCCCCGATTATCTCGGGCTGGTGGGCGACACCGCAGATGGCTTCCCCGGGCTCAGAGGTTGGGGTGCCAAATCGGCATCGCTGGTGTTGGCCCGCTACGGCCACATCGAGCAGATCCCGCTCGACGCCGATTTGTGGGATGTGCAAGTTCGAGGGGCAGAGCGGCTCGTGGAGACGTTGCGATCAGACGTGTCGGATGCGTTGCTCTTTCGATTCCTCGCGGTACTCCGGCGCGATGTCCCCCTCACCGAAACTCTCGGCGACCTCGAATGGAAGGGAGTGCCGCGGGAGCGCTTCCTCGCATTCTGCGACCAATACGGCTTCGGTGCGCTGCGGGAGCGGCCGAATCGCTGGGCCGAGTGATGCGCGTCGGAGGCGCCCTCTTGCTAAGGACTAAGGACTGCGGTCCTCAGATCCTTCCGATCCAGGCGCGGGAATCGCACCGCTACAACTGCTTGAGAGCGGCCTTTGCCGCGTGGTAGCCGCACATGCCGTGTACTCCCGAACCCGGTGGGGTCGAAGCGGAGCAGAGGAAGATCCGCTGGCCTGCTCTATAGGGCCTCAACAGTTTCGGGCGGGCGAACACACCTCGCAGTGAGATGGCGCCGCCGGTGATGTCACCGCCGACATAGTTGGGGTTGTCCGCCTCCAGATCGCCCGGTCCCCTGATCGCCATCGACCGTATCTGCGATCCGAAACCGGGAGCAAATCGCTCGATCTGAGCAATGATGCGCTCGGTCATGTCCTGGCTGGACCCGACGGGTACGTGGCAGTAGGCCCAGACAATGCCGGTGCCTTCGGGTGCCCGTGCCCGGTCGGCGACCAAGGGCTGGGCAAGGAGCACGAACGGCCGATCCGGGTGTTGGCCGGAGACGGTCTGCGCCTCTGCCTCTGCGACTTCCTCAAAGGTGCCTCCGAGGTGGATCGTCCCCGCTGCTTGGAGGGAGTGGTTCTCCCAGGGGATGGGTCCGTCGGTCACGATGTCGAGCTTGAACACCCCGGGGGCCGCGGTCCGCTTGCGGTACTTGCGTCTGGTACCGGGCGCCATCTGGTCGCCGGCGATCGCGACTGCCGACTGCGGCGAGGTATCGAACAGCACCACCCGCGTGTCGGGCAGATCGCCCATACGGCGGACCCAGCGGCCGGTTTCGATCTCACCGCCGATCGATTCGAAAAACGAGCCCAGCGCCCGGGTCACCGATCCTGAGCCTCCAAAGGCGAACGGCCATCCAACGGCGTGGGCCGCGGCACCGAGCAGCAGCGCGACTCCACCGGCAGGCGCCTTGTCAAGGGGCGCAATCGCATGTGCGGCCAGTCCGCCGATGACGGCACGGGCGCGCTCGGTCGCAAACCTGTCCGCCAGGTGGGTGGCGGACCGCAGGCCGTGTCGTGCCAGTCGAAGCCCGGCAAGTGGGCTGCGGGCGGCATGGAGTGGCGGAGAGGTCGCCAGTCGAGCGGTTCGGGTCCAATCGGCGACAAACGGACCGAACAGGTCTTGCCATTTCTCACCGTCCTCGCCCAGGTCGGCGGCCGTCTCATCGAGCGAGCGGTGGACGAGTACGGCGTCGCCACCGTCGAGGGGATGGGCGAACGGGATCGGGGGATGGGCCCATTCGAGTCCGTGGTCACCGAGCGGTAGCGACGAGAAGAAGGGTGAACCGACTCCGAGCGGGTGCACCGCGCTGCACACGTCGTGCAGGACTCCCGGCTCGGTGAGCTCCTCGGTTCTTGCTCCACCGCCGATGGTGGGTCGGCCCTCGATCACCTTTACCGTCTTGCCGGCCTGGGCAAGCGCGATGGCGGCCGCCAGGCCGTTGGGCCCGGAACCGACTACGACTGCGTCAAACATGAGGTCAGGCTAGGGCGGCGCCCCATGGTGCCGCCCGCGATTGACACTCCCTCAACCACGCTCCTATCAATCCACTCTTAGGGGATCTCTCGCGGTTGTGCCCCAGTACCCGATCCCCGGTGCGAAGTGCTGAAGAAAGAGTCCCCCTCTCCGACCGACTTCGTCGGTCGACTCCACCTCCAGGGGGAGTAGTCCTATTTCCGGTTGAGTTTCGTGGCTACTCGCCTGGCTGTTCCATTGCGATGATCGAAAAGACCGCACCTTGTGGGTCTTGAGCGACTGCCATTCGCCCGACACCTTCCACATCGAAGGGAGGCATGATCACCGTTCCGCCGAGTTCGCCGATCTTGGCCGTGCACCCGTCGCACTCGTCGACTGCGAAGTAGACGCCCCAGTAGTTGGGAATCGGTCCCATCCCCTCGTTCTTCAGCATCATTCCGGCTGCCATGTCGTCGCCGACCTTGAAGGCGGTATAGGGACCGTTGGGGGTCTCGCTGTCCTCGGCGCCCCACCCGAACGCGGCCGCGTAGAAGCTCTTGGCGGTATCGGGATCGTCGGTCACCAACTCGTTCCAGGTCAACGTCCCGTCCTCGTTGACGAGTTCGGCGCCCTTGTGGTCACCGGCCTGCCACAGCCCGATGGCTGCCCCGGTCGGATCGGCGATGAAGGCCATGCGTCCGGCCGTCAACACGTCCATGGCCGGCATGACGACTGAGCCGCCCGCGGCTTCGACCTTGGCGATGGTTTCGTCGACGCTGTCCACGTTGACATAGGTATTCCAGGCCGGAGGAACACCCTGTGCGGCCAGTTCCGATGGCAGGGGTGCGCCACCGGCGACCGCCTTGCCGTTCTTGGAGAACATCGTGTACGGCATACCCGCGTCGGATTGAGTTTCGAATGTCCATCCGAAGAGATCCGCGTAGAACGCCTTCGCCCCATCGACATCGGTCGTTCCCAGATCGATCCAACTGGGAACACCGTGCTTGTACCCGGTTCTTTCGGGCATGTCGCTCTCCTTTCGTCCTCTGATCATCGAGCGTACCGATCCGGTGTGACAATGCCGGATCGTCGTGGACCGTGCCCGGGTACTCTCCTCTGAGTTGTCTGAGTTGTCTGAGTTGTCGAAAGTGGAGACATTGCGATGAAGTTTGGCGCCTTCGTACCTCAGGGTTGGCGGATGGATCTGGTCGGGATTCCGGCCGACGAACAGTGGCCCACGATCCTGGACGCAGCCAAGAAAATCGAGCAGCTGGGGTTCGACACCGCCTGGGTCTACGACCACTTCCATACCGTCCCCGTTCCGACTCAGGAAGCAACCCACGAGTGCTGGACGCTGATGGCGGCACTCGCTGCCACCACCGACACGATCCGTCTCGGACAGATGTGCACCTGCAACTCCTACCGATTGCCCTCGTACATGGCGAAGGTGGCGACCACCGTGGACATCATCTCGGGCGGTCGTCTCGAATTTGCGATCGGTGCCGGCTGGTACGAGCACGAGTATCTCGCCTACGGGTACGAATTCCCTCGTGCGGGCATCCGCATCGCCCAGTTGGACGAGGCGGTGCAGATCATCAAGCAGATGTGGACCGAAGACGAGTCGACGTTCGAAGGCGAGTATTTCTCCGTGAAGGGCGCCATCAATCAACCGAAGCCACTGCAGGACCCGCATCCGCCACTGTGGATCGCGGGCGGTGGTGAGAAGAAGACACTGCGCACCGTCGCCAAATATGCCAACTATTCGAACTTTGCCGGAATCGCCGACGCTTTTGCCGCCAAGAGCAAGATTCTCGATGAGCACTGTGAGGCGGTCGGGCGCGATCCGGGAGAGATCGGACGGACGCTCCACGTGATGACCACCGTCGTTCCCGACGAGGCGTCGTTCCGACCGGTCATGGAGCGAGTTGCCGCCCAGTCGGGCCGCGACTTCGACAAGTACGTCGCCAGCTCACAAACGGTTGCCGGCACACCCGAGCAGGTGATCGAGAAGCTGGGCGCCTTCAAGGACGCGGGTTGTGTGCACGTGATCAACTACTTCAGTGATGTGGTGTGGGGCGACTCGCTGGATCTGTTCGCCACCGAGGTGATGCCGGAGTTGAGCGATTAGGTACTAGGCGTTAGGTACTAGGCAGAAGCCAGAAAGCAGATAGCCGAGGCGCACGCTTTTGTCTGGTCACTGGTCACTGGTCACTGGTTACTGGTTACTGGTTACTGGTTACTGGCTACTGGCTACTGATATCAATCTCCGTCGCTTTGATCGAGATCCACACCGCGGTGCCCACCTTGAGTTCTAGAGCTTGCTCGGAGCCCGGGGTGATCTCGGCGGTGAGGGCCAGCGGGACTCCGAGTTGAAGCCGAACCCGGTCGCCGTAGTGCTCGATGCGAAGCACCGTTGTCTCCCAAGTGTTGCGGGGGCTTCCCTCCGGTCGGGAGCGGTGAATCGAGATTGCTCGGGGATGAATGGTCACCAACACGGGTCCGGCCACGGAGGTGTCGGCTGCCTGGAGTTGGTGACCTCCAATCGTCACCGCCCCACCCGATGTCGATCCCTCGAAGAGGTTTAGACCGGCGAGGTCGGCGGCGTACTTGGTACTCGGTGAGAGCCGGATGTCGTCGGCGGTCCCGGTCTGGGTGATGGCGCCGTCCTCGATCACATGGATCTGGTCGGCCAGCAGGAAAGCCTCAGCAGGGTCGTGAGTGATGAGCAGCCTGGGACCGGAGAAGGCGGCGAGATGATCGGCCAGCAGCCGACGGAGATCGACTCGGGTCGAGGCGTCGAGTGCCGACAGAGGCTCATCGAGCAGCAGGAGCCCAGGATCGGTGACCAGGGCCCTTGCCAGCGCCACTCGCTGTGCTTCCCCGCCCGACATGTCCGCCGGCTTTCGATTCGCCAGCGGACCGACACCGAGTCGTTCCAGCCACTCGCCGG
>JAZGIX010000018.1:0-4005 GCA_036482315.1 Acidimicrobiia bacterium
TGGCCTTGCTGCGGCCCTTCTGCCACAACACCATCTTGGGATTACGGGCACGGACCTCGTTGACCTTCTCTGCGGTGAGCGCCAGCGCCTCATCCCATGAGGCCTCACGCCACTCGCCGGTGGTGCCCTTTCCGTTCGTCCTGATGAGCGGAGTCTTGACCCGGTTGGGGTCGTAGATGGCGGTGATCTGCCCGTGGCCCTTGGGGCACAAGGTTCCGTTGTTACGGGGATTGTCCGGATGCCCGGCGAAACTCACGACCCTGCCGTCGATACGTCGAGCCATCATCCCGCAGTCCTGTTTCCCGACCCAGCACGTGGTCGGAATGAAGTCCTCTACCAACGGGAGGGCGGTGCCACCCCGAGACGTGGCGGTCCTCGACACGATCGAGTCGAGATCGCCGAAGAGGAACCTACGTCCGGCGACTGCCGCGCCAACTGCTGCCGAACCCTGGACAAATCGACGCCTCGTGACCTTCACTGTGCCCCACCTCCTGAGTGGTCGTGTCATCCCGTCCGTGTATCTCGCTGCCCCTCAGACGGATCTCCAACCGTGACCCACAGTCATGTCGTCTATCGACGATTGGCGAAGCGCGTGGCCTTGTGCGGACTTTCACAATCCGCGGCTGGGTAGAGAAGGGCCGAAAGTCCCGATTACGCGGACGGTGTCCCGCCCAACCCAAAGACTGGCGCTCGGACGAATGGCCTAAACCAGCTGCAGCGGCATGGGTACTCTCCGTCGAGATGTCCCAGCCAACCGACACCCTGCGGCGCCCGATGCGCGATCTGCGGATCTCCGTCACCGATCGGTGCAATTTTCGTTGTACCTACTGCATGCCGAAGGAGATCTTCGGACGCGAATACGAGTTCATGCCGAGAGAGCAGCTGCTCACCTTCGAGGAGATCACCCAGATTGCCACCGCGGCCGCCGGACTCGGAGTCAACAAGATCCGGATCACCGGGGGCGAGCCGCTCATGCGAGCCGGTCTGCCCGACCTGGTGGCGATGCTGGCCTCCATCGATGGGATCGGAGATCTCACGATGACGACCAACGGATCGATCCTTGGCCGCAGAGCCGAGGACCTCGCCAAAGCCGGTTTGAATCGGGTGACGGTGAGTCTGGATTCGATCGATGACGCCACCTTCCGAGCGATGAACGATGCCGACTTCGGAGTCGCCGGCGTCCTCGACGGGATCGAAGCCGCGGCCGCTGCAGGGCTCGGCCCGGTCAAGATCAACGCCGTCGTCAAACGGGGCGTCAACGATGACGGCATCCTCGATATGGTCGAGCACTTCCGCGGCAGTCGCCATGTACTTCGCTTCATCGAGTACATGGACGTTGGAACCACCAATGGGTGGCGCCTCGACGACGTCGTTTCGGCGTCCGAGATCCATAGATTGATCGCCTCCGAATATCCGCTCGAACCAGTAGAGGCCGCATACCGCGGCGAGGTGGCGACCCGATATCGCTATGCCGACGGATCCGGCGAGATCGGCATCATCGCATCGGTCACGGCACCCTTCTGCGGCGACTGCACCCGCCTCCGACTCTCGGCCGAGGGTTCTGCCTATACCTGCCTGTTTGCTTCGGCCGGATCGGATCTGCGCGCTCTCATCCGGTCGGGAGCGGACGATGACTCCATCGCCGAGGCCCTGACCGCCATCTGGGAGCAGCGGTCTGATCGCTACTCCGAGAAACGCGCCGAGGGAACCGACGGCTGGGAACCGATCGAGATGTCGTACATCGGAGGTTGAGAAGCTTCGGTTCCTCTTATCTGCCGCATTCCGGCCGTTCCCGGGTACCGTGCCAGCCGTGCACCCACACGAACGCGTCCGCCTCGGCAAGATGACCAACCCGGTGAGAGGCTTTCTCCACGGGACCGCGGCCGTCGTGGCCCTGGTCGGGGCCATCATCCTGTTCTCGATCGCCCCGGGAAGCCTGTGGCGCCGCTTGTCCTTCGTAGTATTCGGTCTCAGCCTGGTCGGCCTCTTCACCGTGTCATCGCTGTACCACTCGATCCCGTGGCGAGGCATCCACAAACGACGCATGCAACGCCTCGACCACGTGATGATCTACATCCTGATCGCCGGCACCTTCACCCCGCTCGCCGCCATCGTGCTCGATGGCTGGTTGCGCTGGGCGACGCTGGCCGTCCAGTGGGGCATCGTCGCAGTCGGCGCCGCTGAGAAGACCGCCCGACGTGTTCCCTCGAAGAATCTCTCGATCGCACTCCAGACGACCCAGGGATGGCTGGCAATGTTCCTGCTGTGGCCGCTCAGCAGCCGGCTGCCGTGGACCGCCATCCTGCTCATCGGGCTCGGTGGCCTGTTGTACACGGTCGGAATGGTGTTCCTGGTGACCAATCGTCCCCGGCTCTGGCCACGTGTCTTCTCGTACCACGAGGTGTTCCACCTGATGGTGATCGCGGCATCGAGTCTGCATTTCGCAGCCATCTCGCGGTACGTGCTGAGATTTGGGGTTTGAGAAGCCGGCAGCGTGCAGTGCAGAAACCGGCATTCGGTTCTTACCTGCAAGCTGCAGGCTGCGAACCGCAAGCTCCCTCAGACGCGATGAAGGCGCCCCGAAGGGCGCCTTCATCATCGATCTAGCGCAGTATTAGCGCCGAGGCTTGGCCTCGTTGACCTTCATGTTGCGGCCACCGACATCTTGGCCGTCCAGCGCCTCAATGGCGGCACGGCCTTCGTCGTCGTTGTCCATCTCCACGAACCCAAAGCCGCGTGAGCGGCCCGTTTCGCGGTCCATGATGACCTGAGCCGAGCTGACCGCACCGTGTTCGGCGAACAGCTGCTCGAGATCATCGGAGTTCGTGCTGAAGGGAAGGTTCCCCACGTACAAATTCATCTCACCTTTTCCAATCGTTACTGTCACATCCCACCGCGAAGCTGTATCCGAATAAGTAAAGACGGGGGAACCCCACGAAGTGATGCGACGCAATTGTAGCAGCCGTAGCCGAGAGTCAAGTGCAGATCTGCAAATGATGCCCCGACCACAGGATCACGTCACGCGGGCCAGCGCTCCGCCACGGTCTTCATCTCCATGAACAGACGGAGATAATCGGGTCCACCGGCCTTGGCGTTCGACCCCGACATATTGAATCCACCGAACGGCTGAACCCCGACCAGGGCGCCGGTGATCTTGCGATTGATGTAGAGGTTGCCGACGTGGAATTCACGCCTGGCACGCTCGATCCGGCTTCGGTCTCGGGAGTAAACGCCTCCCGTCAGACCAAATTCGGTGTCGTTTGCGATATCGAGGGCATCGTTGAAGTCGACGGCGCGAATCACCGATAAAACCGGACCGAAGATCTCGTGCTGGGCCAGGCGGGCGTTGCGATCGACGCCGGCAAAGATCGTCGGCTGGATGTAGTACCCGCCCTCGATCGTCTCGCCGCCGACGATGAGGTCGGCCTCTTCGCGTCCTTTGGTGATCTCGTCGGTGATCGACCGATGCTGGGCGGCCGAAATCACCGGACCGACGGCGTGGTTCTCGGCAGCCGGACCGACCGAGAGGGCAGCGGCACCTTCGGCCACGCCCTCGAGCACGCGGTCATAGATGCCATCCACCAGAATGAGTCTCGATTCCGCCGAGCACTTCTGCCCCTGGAACCCGAAGGCACCGCGGACGGCATCGGCGATAGCGGCGTCCAGATCGGCGGTCTCGTCCACGATCATGGCGTCCTTGCCACCCATCTCCATGAAGGCTCGCTTGAGCCACTTCTGTCCCTCGTGGACCACGGCCGAGCGCTCGGCGATCCGCAGCCCCACCTCCTTCGATCCGGTGAAGTTCACGAACCGGGTCCGCGGATGGTCCACCAGGTAGTCACCGATTCCACTCCCCGGCCCCGGCAGGTAATTGATCACGCCCGGCGGCATTCCGGCATCGGCAACCATCTCCATCCATCGAGCACCAATCACCGGGGTATTCGACGCCGGCTTGACCACGATCGTGTTGCCGGCCAGCACCGGTCCGATCGCCATCCCGACCAG
>JAZGIX010000019.1:0-8782 GCA_036482315.1 Acidimicrobiia bacterium
GCTTCGATTGGGATGACAGTCCGTGCCAGAGCCCCCGGGGAGCCCTGGCGATGAGACCTGGGATCCGCCAAGGTCGGTCGATCACAGTCTTGGTGAGGTAGGCCGTGAGGCCTGCCCCGTAACCGAACATCACCTTTCGCAGCGCGGCTTCGTCGCGATGGTGCTCGTGGTGGACGAGCGCGGCCGGTTCGTACACGAGGCGGTGGCCCCTTGTGACGACCTCGAAGAACGCTGCGAGATCGTCGCCACCGTAGGCGCCGCTGCCGGCGCCGAGTGCGGGGTCGAAGCCGTCCATGGTCTCGAGCACGTCTGCCCGAAAGGCCATGTTGGCCCCCGAGCCGCATTGCCCGGCGGTGTATGGGAACAGAGCGTCGTCGGGCCGATGTCCGTTGAGATCGAAGGTGCGCCGCTCAACTCCCTTCGAGAAGCCTGCATAGCTCTCCAGCCACCGCTGGGTCGGGGTCTCGAGTGACATCGGAACGATCCTGCCGGTCACACAGCCGACCGCCGGGTCGCCGAACGCGGCAACGATATGGGAGAGCCAGCGTTTGTCGACGACGATGTCGTCGTCGACAAAGGCGAGGATCGACCCCTCGGCGGCCGCCATCCCGCGGTTGTGGGCCCGGGCCAATCCGGGCTTGTCTTCCCGCAGATAGCGCATCCTCGGCTCCTCGCCGTACCGTTCCTCCACCATGCGGCGGGTCTCATCCAGGGATGGGGCATTGTCCACAACCACGACGTCGAAGCGCGGGTAGTCGAGTTGCAGCACCGACTGCAGACATCGGTGCAGCTTCTCGGCCCGGTCGCGGGTGGCAACGATCACAGTTGCGTGCGGCTCGGAATCCGGAACCCGGCTGGAGAGGTTCGTCCCAGCCGTCGCAGCATCGTGGTCGTGCCGCCGGTTCAGTGCCAAGGCGGCTCGCCCCCGGACATACCCGGTGCCGGTAAGCATGAGTCCGGCCGCGATGACCGCCGCTCTGACCAGGCCCGCCGGGTGGCGATCCTTCAGCGCCTGGCGAATCCCGGCAAGTATCCCGCGGGGAAGAACGTGGAGCGTGTAGGAACGCTCGGTGGCCAGCGCATCATCGGCGCCCACCAACCCGGTGATGAGCGCTTTTGACTCTCCTTCTGCGACGCACCTGCGGCGGAAGTAGGCCCACGACGTCCGTCCCGATGGAACAAAGTGGGACACCGTGGCAGTCGGTTCGTACCAGATCACGGCACCGGGTCGGGTCTGGGCGACCCGGATCGATAATTCGGTTTCCTCGCCACCGACTGGGCGGGTGCCGATCCGGCCTAGTTCGGAGCGGAAGCCGCCGGCCGCCCCGATCACGTCGCGGCGCAGTGACATGTTGCACCCAATGACGTTACGTACCGGACCCGGCTCCGAGCGGTGGCCGGTGTAGGTGCATCCGACGACCCAGTTGAACTCCTCGGGGAACCAGTGCGGCTTGCCGACCTCCCAGGCAGGTAGCGCCCGGCCACCGACCGCGACGACGTCGGGATCGTTGTATGGCGCCGTCAGCCGTTCTAGCCAATCCGGCGCGGCCACCGCATCGTCGTCCAGAAAGGCAACCACCTCGCCCGTCGTCGCCGCCACCCCGGAGTTTCGGGCGTCGGAGAGTCCCTGGGAGCCCGAGTTCTCGATGACCTGGAGGCCCGGAAACGCGGCGCGGGCACGCCCCAAGAGCCCCGAATCGTGATCGATCACCAGAATGGTCTCGGCTGCGGGTCGACTCTGGGCCAGCACCGAGTCCACCGCAGCGGCCAGCAGGTCCCAGCGCTCTTCGGTGTAGGCGCATACCACGACGGAAACGGTGATGCTCAAGGTCATTTCCTCAGGAGTTCGGCTTCGAGAGCGGCAGCCGAAGGCTGGCTGGTGCCGGCCGCGTTGGCGCCGAACGCGGTCGGGGCGGCTCCCGCCGGCGGCCGGAAGGGACGCAGCCGCTCGCTGATGATGGTGCGGAGAATTCGGAAGCCGTCTCGGATGGTACGAAGATTGCTGGTCCCGTGGATCCGGCGGCACTCGAAGCTGGGCACCTCGGCGATCTCGAGGTCGGCCCGGAGTGCTCGGATCCCCATCAGGGTTTCGATCTCGAAGCCGTCGGCGCCGAGATCCATCGCAGGGAGCGTGTCGCGCCACATGGCGATGTACCCGTAGCAGAGGTCCGAGAATCGGCCGCCGAAGGCGATGTTCACCAGGATGGTCAGCGCCCGGTTGCCAAGCTTGCGGTGACGCTCCATGTCGGCGGTGCCGCCGCCCTGTATGAACCTCGAGCCCTTGACGAAGTCGGTACCCGACACCAGCATCCCAACGAAGGCCGGAATCTCTCGAGGATCCGTGGACCCATCGGCGTCGAGCATCACGACGATATCACTCGTCGCCCTCTCGAATCCCGAGCGAAGGGCAACTCCCTTCCCCGGTCGCTCTTCGAGGATGACGACACAGTCGGGGAGGAGCCGGCGAGCAACTTCCACGGTGAGGTCTGTCGACAGACCGTCGACGATCACCACCTCGTCGACAGACTCAGGGATGCGGCTAATGACGTGAGGAAGATTGTCGGCCTCGTTCAGGGTCGGGATGACAACCGTGACCGTCGGGTGGGGAGTACGGCCCCGATGGCGCTGCGGTCGCTTCCACTTCGGAATGACGCCACCGGCGGTCTCGGACGGGTGCTGGCGGGCCGTTGGTGGGCTTGCACCGTTCCCATTCGGATCGAATCCTGCGTTGCTCTTCGACTTGTTCCAGACGTCGAATCCCACGGTCAACGGCAGGCCTCCATCGCCGGACCCCGGTGCCCGATGCCCGTTCGTCGTCGAGGTCAAGTCTGCTGCGGCGCGGGCGACGTTGTCGGTCACCGCCCGCTTGATACCCTCGGCTGTGACGAGATCCGTCCGGATCACGTCAGGTTTCCGCAGGGAGTTGCCGCCGGCATGTGACTGGTCGAGGATCGGTCCCAGGAGATCGATCACTTGCGCCAGGGCCTCCTGGTCGTCGCTTCCGATGACCACGTGCTCCGGGGTCAGGAAGTCGCTGACCGCCTGACCGTCGCGCATGAAACCGGGGTGTGACACGAGGGAAGGTCGGTGCCCGTTGCCGGTTAGAGCGTCTTCGATGATTGAGCCCAACCAGGTCCCGTTCCCCATTGCCAGGGGCGTGGTGACGACGATCACGTGGCCACGGCCCGCGGCCTCTCCGATCGAGCGGACCGCGGTGGCGAGCGGCTCGACACCGGAAGGATCGGAGGGAATCGATCGACCCTCAACGCAGAGGAAGGTTACGTCCGCCTGTTGCACCGCGGTGCCAATATCGGTGCCGAAGGAGAGGCGTCCGGCGCGTTGCTGAGTCTCGAGCAGGTCGGCAAGCCCCGGCTCGAAGGGGGGAACCGGGGCGGTCTCGAGGGCCTGCAGTTTGGTGTGGCGTGCCTCGACACCTACGACGCGGTGACCGACCAACGCCAAGCAAGCGGCGACCACGACGGCCGTGTTTCCGTTTCCGGCCACGGCGATCGTGCGCATTTCGCTCATTGAGCCTCACCCTCCGTAGCCGCCGCACTCTCCTCCAGAAATCCCCGGAAGGTGTAATGAAGACGTTGCAGCGGCACCTTGTCCCATCTCTCGGCACACATCATAAACCACAGAAAGTAGTTAATCAAGCACAAAGCGTGGCGGCAGATTCGAGAGAGTGGCAAGATTATGACACTCTCCGTGGTCAGTTCACCGGCGCCGCGATCGGGCCACGGCGAACATCAGGACCACCTCAGTGACGAATGGCGGTGTCGGCGATCAACCGGGGCAGACGATCAGCCCCGAACCCGACGGCCGCCAGCCCGGCCTGTGACGAGCAGCGGGTCAGATGAGTTGACTTGGTTCGGGTCCCAACATTCTTAGTGAAGGAGTCTGGTGATGGCGGCGGAGACATCTCGACGACCGCTGGGTTGGCTGGGATTTCTCGGCTTCCTTGGTTTCCTCGGGTTCGGCAACTCGGCACTGTTCGCCCTTTTTGTTCTGTCTGCGTTTTTCGCTGCGTGGCTGCTGCCCAGAAGGTAGATCAGGACGCCGGTCCCTCGACCCGGGTTCACCAGCTGATCTCTGCGCATCCCCGGTGCGATTTGGGTTCGACTTGGAGGTGGCGTGGGCGATGCCGTATTCCTCGAGGATCGTTCGCGCTCGGTCGAGAACCGGGTGGGAGTCGACCTCACTGCCGGTCATGAGGTGCACCGTTCCCACGTCCATGTCTTTGGTTTCAGGGCCAAACGACCCGTGAAGCTCTGGTGACATTTACGAGCAGTGGGGTAAGGACTCTTAAGTACACCCCTATCTGAGAGAGATCGGCTCTATTGGGTGACTTGCCTTTGATCAGCGGGTGCTAGCGTTCGAGCATGGTTTCAAAGATTCTTGAATCAACAGACCTCGAATTGTTGGCCGTGAGGTTCTCTGCCCTAGGAGATCCCATTCGGCTCCGCATCCTCACCGAACTCGCCGACGGTCAGCGCTGTGTCTGCGAGTTGCTTGATGAGATCGACATTGCGCCAAACCTGCTGTCGTATCACCTCAAGATCTTGCGAGACACCGGGTTGGTCGACGCTTCCCGGCGAGGCCGATGGGTGGATTACCGGCTGGCAGTCGACGGACTCGCGACGCTGAAAGCAGCGGTTCCCTTTGGGGTTTCCGGGTGAGCGATCTGGGACTCCCGACGAGCATCGACAGCGCCGAAAACGTGGTGCTGGCTCGGTTGTCTCCCCTTGATCGGTACCTCCCTGTGTGGATCGCAGCGGCGATGGCAGTGGGCCTCATCCTTGGTCGCGCCTTCCCCGGTCTGAACGATGCCCTCGATGTGATCAAGGTCGGCTCAGTGTCGCTGCCCATTGCTCTGGGCCTGCTGGTGATGATGTACCCGGTGCTGGCCAAGGTCCGGTACTCCAAAGTCAGCGAGGTGGCGACTGACCGCCGCATGCTCGGCCTATCTCTGTTCTTGAACTGGGTGATAGGCCCGGCGCTGATGTTTGCGCTGGCCTGGGCGATGCTGCCCGACCTCCCGGAATACAGGACGGGACTGATCATCATCGGGCTGGCCCGATGTATAGCGATGGTGTTGATCTGGAACGACCTCGCCTGCGGAGATCGAGAGGCCGCCGTGGTACTTGTGGCGTTGAACTCGGTGTTTCAGATCGTCGCCTACTCGGTACTGGGCTACTTCTACCTTCAGCTTCTCCCCGGGTGGCTCGGGTTCGAGTCGGAGACGCTCGGCGTATCGCTGTGGGAAATCGCTCGGATCGTGCTTGTGTTCCTCGGCATCCCGCTTGTGGCCGGATGGATCACCCGCGAATGGGGCGAACGAACTCGGGGCATTCACTGGTACGAGACCCGGTTCCTTCCCAAGATCGCACCCTGGGCGCTGTATGGCCTCCTCTTCACGATCGTCGTGCTGTTCGCTCTTCAAGGCGAGACGATCACATCGAAGCCTCTCGATGTCGCACGGATCGCGTTGCCGTTGCTCGCCTACTTCGGGTTGATGTGGGCGGTTTCGTTCGCTGTCGGACTGCGTCTCGGGTTGGGGTACGCACGCAATGTCACGCTCTCCTTTACCGCGGCCTCCAACAACTTCGAACTCGCAATCGCCGTGGCGATCGGAGTGTTCGGCGTTACCTCGGGCCAGGCGCTTGCTGGGGTCGTCGGCCCACTCATCGAAGTGCCCGTCCTTGTCGGCCTCGTGTATGTGGCGTTATGGGCCCGGCGGCGCTTTTACGCGACGGAAAGTTGAACCCGCCTCTCTTCCCGTATCAGCTCAAATGACATTTACGAGCAGTGGGGGATGGGCCGGTGATGTCACGTCGTGCGTCAGTGGCCGTCAGACGGTGGTGGTGGCGAGGTATGACCGGAAGGGAACATCGACTCCGGTAGCGGTCTTGTAGTCGACGAGTCCGGTCTTGAGATACCGCATCGCCTCTGGACCTCACTGAACGGGTACGTCCGGTCGCTGACCGGCGTGTCTTCCCCGCCTCGAGAAGTTTCTCAGGGTGAGCAGGCGGGCCATCGACTCACCACGCGTCGCGGCGAACGGCATCCTTCCGTTTCGGCCGATCGAGAGACGATGAACGTCGATCCGGTGCCGGGTGGCCGACCGCCACCAAACCAACCAGCAGGACCTCATCGGGGATGCCGAGGATCGGGCGCACATCGTCGGCCCCGTGACCGCCGTGGAATCCCGCCGCCAGTCCTGCATCGACGGCAGCCAGCAGTATTGCCATCAATGCGGCTCCGGCGTCCACCCACCACCACGGGATGGCATTGAGGACCGCAGGATCCTTGTCCGCCTCCGCGTATCGTTCTCGATAGCGCTCCGGCTCGGCACACAACACGATGTGTTGGGCCGCCAGGGACAACCAGGGATCGAAGCCCCGATCGACGTAGCGCTGCTCACCACACGCCGCTGCCAGTCGGCGGATCCGGTCGGGATCGGTGACCGAGATGACCGTGATCCCCTGGGCGTTGCCGGCGGTCGGTGCATCAGTGACTGCGGCGGCGATGCCCGCTGCGACTTCAGGCTTGATCGGGTCACCGGTGAAGCGCCGAACCATCCGACGGCGACGAAGAGCGTCACTTACGTCCACAAGTGCTCCGGCCAGTTGCGTTGGTGATGTTCAGGGCGAGGCAGCCAGAGGCGTCACTGGACGTCCTGAACGCGGCAAATGTTGCTGGTTGGGGCACTAGACGTCCTCGAGAGCGCTCCCGAGGGCGGTCAGCGCCTGCTTGGCGTCGGCGAAGAGCATCCGGGTGCCTTCCCGGTAGAAGAGCGGATTGTCTATCCCGGCGAATCCGGGGCTGAGGCTGCGCTTGACGACGATCACCGTGGCGGCGTGATCGACTTCGAGGATCGGCATGCCGTAGATCGGGCTTCCTTCGTCGTCGCGTGCCGACGGATTCACCACGTCGTTGGCTCCGAGGACCAGGACCACGTCGGTTCTGGGCAGCAGGTTGTTGGTCTGATCGAGGTCGAGCAGCTGGTCGTAGGGGACATCGGCTTCGGCCAGAAGCACATTCATGTGTCCCGGCATGCGTCCGGCGACCGGATGGATGCCGTAGGCGACCTTGACTCCGCGCGCTTCGAGAAGAGTGGCTACTTCTCTCACCGCGTGTTGGGCCTGCGCTACCGCCAGTCCATATCCGGGGACGACGACGACCTGCGAGGCGTAGGCGAGGGCGATGGCGAGATCCTCGGGCGTCGTGGTGGTGACATCGCCCCCGGTCGCTGCCGCCGACGATGTTGAGGTCGCTCCGAAGCCGCTGAAAAGCACATTGCTGAGAGTGCGGTTCATCGCCTCCGTCATCAGCTTGGTGAGAATCAGGCCCGACGCTCCGACGAGTGCTCCCCCGATGATCAGTGCCGAGTTGGAGATCACGAAGCCGGTGGCTGCTGCTGCCATACCGGACAGCGAGTTGAGCAGAGCAATCACCACGGGCATGTCTGCTCCGCCGATCGGAATCACCGCCAGCACACCGAGTACGAGCGCCACTGCACCGATCAGCCAGAAGGCAAGAGGATCCTGGCTTATCTGCGCGATCACTGCCGCGGTGATGATGCCGACCGCCAGGAGACCATTGACCATTTTCTGGCCGGGATAGGTGATCGGCGAGCCTCCGATAAGACCCTGCAGCTTGGCGTATGCGACGAAGCTCCCGGTGAAGGTGATCGCTCCGATGAGAACCGAGAGGATGATCGTAAAGATCGTCTCCGTCGGCAGTTCGAGTCCGTCGGCCTTTACGAACTCGGCTCCGGCAACCAGCGCAGACGCGATGCCGCCGAACCCGTTGAATGCCGCGACGAGCTGCGGCATCGACGTCATCTGCACTCTGATTGCGGCGGTCCCGCCGAGTATTGCTCCGACGGCCAGGCCCGATCCGAGGATGGTCCAGGAAACATCGGCGTCGACCAGGGTCACGATGACCGCCATCAGCATGCCGCCGGCAGCGATCGTGTTGCCGGAGCGCGCCGTTCGCGGCGATCCCAACCGCTTGAGACCGAGGACGAACGCAACTGCAGCTACCAGGTAGAGCAGGGCCCTGGTATCGATGCTCACTTGGTGTCCTCAGGTCGCTTCGGTTTGCGGAACATGCCGAGCATTCGGTCGGTGACCAGGAAGCCTCCAACCACGTTGATCGTTGCTGAGACGACCGCCACGAATGCCAGGACCGACCCAAGGGTGCCGCTGCCGGCGCCGGTGGCGATGATCGCTCCCACCACGGTGATGCCTGATATCGCATTGGAACCCGACATGAGGGGTGTGTGCAGGGTCGGCGGAACCTTTGAAATGAGCTCCAAGCCGACGAATGCAGCCAGCACGAAGACGATGATCCCGACCACGACCGGGCTCAGTACATCGGGAGTCAAGGGAATCCCGGGCATCAGTTGGTTCCTCCGAGGGCCTGGCGGACGCGCTCGTGAGTGATCTGGCCGGATCGGACCACGCAGGTCTCGGTGGCGATCAGGTCTTCGGGGTCCCCATCTGCGCCGACCTCACCGAAGAGGTGATCGATGAGAGCCGTGACATTGCGGCTGTACATGTCGCTGGCGTCTGCCGGGGCACCGGAAGCAAGATCGAACGGACCGTGGATGTGGACCCCATCAGATTCGATTACTTGCCCGGCACGGGTGAGTTCGCAGTTTCCACCCGACGATGCGGCCAGATCTACGATGACCGCTCCCGACTTCATGGTTGCAACCATCGCGGTCGTGATCAGAATCGGAGCCCGGCGCCCCGGTACCTGGGCGGTTGTGATG
>JAZGIX010000020.1:0-5035 GCA_036482315.1 Acidimicrobiia bacterium
GGGCGCACCCGAGCGACCCTAGCCACCGGGCTGGTGGGAGCATCTGGATCACGATCCGTCAGACTCCCCCACTGCCGCAGAGACCGACCTGATGTCTTCAGCGCCAGATTGTCGTTGGCCACGGGCCCATCGATCGCACCGCCGACCCTCGTGTAGCGCGACAACACTCCCTAGCCTGCGACGACCGAAAGGAGGTGATGCAATGGCAAAACGTCGCCCGCGGCTCACCACCCCATACGTTCGTCGCAACGGCTCCCTCGAGCCAGCAACGTGGGGCGAGGCGCTTGATGTCACTACCGCCGGCCTCGAAGCCCACCGGGGCGCGGCCTTCGGCATGTTCAGCTGCTCAAAGGCCACCAACGAGGTGAACTTCATGGCACAGAAGTTCGCTCGGGTGGTGATGGGCAGCAACAACATCGACAGCTGCAACCGCACTTGACACGCTCCTAGTGTCGCCGGTCTGGCGGCAGTATTTGGGGCAGGAGGCGGAACCTCCTCGTATGAAGAGATCGAGACCACCGACTTGGTGGTGCTGTGGGGTTCGAACGCCCGTGAAACGCACCCGATCTTCTTCCACCACCTCCTAAAGGGCCTCCGCAACGGCGCCAAAATGTACGCGGTCGATCCGCGACGCACGCCGTCGGCACAGTGGGCCGATGTCTGGCTCGGCATCGACGTGGGCTCCGACATCGCCCTAGCCAATGCCGTCGGGCGCGAGATCCTTGCCGCCGGACTGGCCAACGACGCGTTCATCGCGCACTCCACCACCGGCGTTGACACCTACGCTGCCGCGGTCGATGCGTGGACACTCGAACGAGCCGAGAATGTCACCGGCGTCCCGGCCGATGCTATTCGCAGCCTTGCCCACGATTTGGCGACCGCTGATACCGCTCAGATTTGCTGGACGCTGGGAATCACTGAGCACCACAACGCTACGGACAACGTCTTGGCTCTCACCAACCTGGCGCTGCTCACAGGACACGTCGGGCGCTTCGGGTCCGGTCTCGTCCCGATCCGTGGCCAGAACAATGTCCAGGGAGGTGGCGACATGGGAGCACTGCCGGACAAGCTCCCCGGGTTCCAAAACGTCGCCGACAATGAGGCCAGAGGAAGGTTCGAAGCGGAATGGGGCGCCACGGTGCCCGGCGAACCCGGTCTCCATATCTCCTTGATGTTCGACGCCATGGAGCGTGGTGACATCCGATCTCTCTTCGTTCTCGGCGAGAACCCCGCACAATCCGAAGCCGACGTGGATCGAATTCGAAATGTACTCCGGGGGCTCGACTTTCTGGCCGTCCAAGACGTTGTAATGACCAAGACCGCCGAAATGGCCGACGTGGTCCTGCCCGCCGCCGTGGGTTGGGTTGAGAGCGACGGCACCGTCACATCTAGCGAACGTCGCGTCCAGCGGGTACGTAGAGCTCTCATTCCTCCAGGCGAGGCGAAGGACGATCTCGAGATTCTCGCAATGCTCGCCAACCACATGGGGTTCGACTGGGGGACACCCACCGCTGAGTCGGTCTGGAACGAGGTGCGCCGTTTGTCGCCGATGCACACCGGCATGTCGTACGACCGCCTGGACCAGCTCGGGGGAATCCAGTGGCCATGCCCCGATCTCGATCACCCGGGGACTCAGTTTCTCCACGCATCACTCTGGGAGGACCCGTTGCCTCGTGACCCGGCACCCTTCATAGCAACGGAGTGGGTGCCTCCCGTCGACGAATTGAGCGACGAGTTCCCCATCAGGTTGACCACCGGCCGGCGACTCGACTCGTACAACACCGGCGTGCAATCGGGCGGATACGCGTCGCCAATCCGTACAGCTGGGGTCATCGATGTATCCCCCGAGGATGGTGCTGCGCTCGGTGCGGCGGAGGGTGATCTTGTCAGGGTGAGGTCGCGTCGCGGAGCGATCGAAGTCCCCCTTCGCCTTCACCCCAGTCTCAGGCCCGGGCTCGCCTTCATGGCCGTTCACTTTCCAGACGACGCGGATGTGAACCTGCTGACGATCGACGCCTGGGACCCGAAGTCCGGCACCGCAGAGTTCAAAGCCACCGCGGTGAGCATCGAGCCAGTCGGATCCGCAGACTGACGGACAGCACGCCATGGACCTTCGACTCATGCTCACAACACCCACCTCGGCCGAGAGGTCTGCGGTGGACGCGCTATTGGGGGCGGCACCGTCTGGATGGGTCGGAGGAGCCCGGTCACCGGACGACCACCACGTAGCCTTCGGTGGCTTTCCCGACGCGACCGCAAACCGCCCCCTCCTCCTGCCTGCGCTCCAGGCAGTTCAGAGCGCGATCGGCTGGGTCAGCCCTGGAGCCCTCAACTACGTATGCCAGCGACTGTCAGTCCCGCCTGCTGAGGCATACGCCGTCGCGTCCTTCTATGCGTTGCTGGCAACAGAGGAGCGGCCGGCCAGGGTTGCCCATGTGTGTGAAGACGTTTCTTGTCGCGCCCGTGGAGGTCTGCAGCTCTTCGAAGCGCTCGCCGGACGTGATGACGTGCTGCCTAGCTCCTGCCTCGGCCAATGCGACAGGTCACCTGCAGTGCTCGTCCAGCGGGCAGGTGAGGCCGATATCAGCCTGTGGAAGGCCACACCCGAGACCGTCATCGACGTCTTGGACGGAGCCACCCCGATCGAGCCTGAACCCCGCCATTTCGGTGTTCCACAGAGCGAGACGGGCTCCGATGGCCTGCGACTGCTGCGCCGGGTCGGAGCCATCGACCCGTACAGCCTCGACGACTACAGAGCCACCGGTGGCTACCAGGCTCTCGCCAAAGCGCTGGAGATCGGCTCAAGCCGAGTCATCGAGGAGGTCAAGAGGTCCGGAATCCGAGGGAGGGGCGGGGCCGCCTTCCCGATGGGCACCAAATGGGAGGCCGTCGCTGCTGCCGGCCCCGATCGAGTGCTGGTGTGCAATGCCGATGAGGCCGAACCGGGCACGTTCAAGGATCGAGGCCTCATGGAGGGCGATCCGTTCTCTCTCGTCGAAGCCATGACGATCGCCGGCTTTGCCATCGGGGCACGTCGCGGCTACCTCTACATTCGAGGCGAGTACCCCCGAGCAGCCCGCCACGTGGCCAGCGCCATCCGAGTCGCCGGCGAGGCCGGCTTACTTGGCGACAACATCGAGGGGTCTGGATTCAGCTTCGACATACAACTCTGCAGGGGCTCCGGGGCCTACATATGTGGCGAGGAGACGGCTCTGTTCAACTCCATCGAAGGATTTCGCGGCGACCCCCGGCAGAAGCCTCCCTACCCGACGGAGTCGGGGCTGTTCGGTCTGCCTACGGCGATCAACAACGTCGAAACCCTCTCCAATCTCCCGCTCATCGTGCTCGAGGGCGGCGACGCCTACGCCTCAATGGGAACCTCCAGCTCGACCGGAATCAAACTCTTCTGTCTTTCGGGCGACGTGGTTCGCCCCGGGGTCTATGAGGTGGAGTTCGGGGCGACTGTCGGTCAGCTCATCGACCTGGCCGGTGGGACCACCGAGGAGATTGCGGCGATCTTGGTTGGTGGCGTAGCCGGCTCGTTCATCGGTCCCGACATGGTCGACCTGGCGCTGACCTTCGAAGACACGCTGGCGGCGGGAGCCTCCCTCGGCTCGGGCGTTGTGATGCCCTTCGGGACATCGACCGATTTCGATGACGTTGCCCTTCGCATCGCTGCGTTCTTCCGGGACGAGTCGTGCGGTCAGTGCGTGCCATGTCGCGTCGGCACAGTTCGCCAGGAGGAGGCTCTGCATCGTCTCGTTGCCGGCGGTTCCGAGTCTGCGAGCGATCTCAGCTTGCTCGCCGAGATAGACGATGGGATGCGGCTGGCATCGATCTGCGGCCTCGGCCAGACCGCGGGTAACGCAATTCGTTCAGCGATCGACCTCGGCCTGATAGGAAACCACTCGTGAGTGAAGTGCATCTCACCATCGATGGACAGGCGGTCTCAGTTCCGGCCCGCAGCACCATCCTCGATGCCTGCAGAGCCATTGGCAAGAACCAGCCGACGCTCTGTTATCTCGAGACGCTGACGCCGATCAATACCTGTCGGGTTTGTGTTGTTGAGGTGACAGGGTCCCGCTCCCTCGTGCCTTCGTGCTCCCGGATCGCCGAGAACGGCATGGAGGTTTCTACCGACAGCGCCACCGTCCGGCACAGCCGCAAGATGGTCTTCGAGTTCCTCGCCTCATCGGTCGATCTCTCGCTTGTCGACGCCGAGACACAACAGTGGATGGAGCAGTACGAGGTCGACCCAACGCGGTACGGGACGCTTTCTCCCCCTGCTGCAGCAGGAGCGCGGGACGCCCGTCAGGCAGGCCATCATCATGATCCAGAACTGGGAGTGGCTGAGACGGTTGCGCAACCGGTCAAGGTTCACGACGAGCTCTACATCCGGGACTACGCCAAGTGCATCCTCTGCTACAAATGCGTGGAAGCGTGCGGTCCCGATGCGCAGAACACATTCGCGATCCAGGTGGCAGGTCGAGGCTTCGATGCACGGATCTCGACGGAATTCAACGTCGACCTCACATCGTCGGCGTGTGTCTACTGCGGCAACTGTATCGGGGTATGCCCAACGGGTGCGCTGATGTTCCGCAGTGAGTACGAGCTGCGGAACGCTGAACTATGGGACGAGGAGGCGCAGACGGTGACCCGGACCGTATGCTCCTTCTGCGGAGTCGGCTGCAACCTGGACCTCACGGTGCAGGACAATCGCATCATCAAGGTCACCTCGCCGATGGATCACGGCACCACTTCTGGACACCTATGTATCAAGGGGCGCTTCGGCTACGACTACGTGCAGGAGCTGGGCGACCTTGCAACGACGCCGATCGACGACGTGCTGGCCTCAATTCGCAAGGATGACTCCGTCGAGGGTTGAGCTTCCGGGTCATTAAGACTGTTGCCAAACCGGAATGCCACAGATTGCTGCAAGACCGACGGCTACGACCGCCACCGCCGACCCGTTGTCAGGCTAGCAGAAACGGAACCCGCGCCGCACGAAACCTCGTCGAGCCTTTCGAGACCGAAT
>JAZGIX010000021.1:0-3412 GCA_036482315.1 Acidimicrobiia bacterium
CGTGCCTCCGCCGAGGATTAGCTCAGACTGGAACCGGGAGGGTCGCACCCTGCGGAACCTGCCGCCGGGTACATGTCGATTGAAGGATTCCAAGTTCGTCGATGGCTACAGACGTGTTGTCGCAACCACCGTCGACCCGCGACTGGTAATTCACCCGAACGGAGTGCGGCCGTACATCCTCACCGGTCGTCGTTACCGCCGCCAGGTCCGACCACCGAACGGTCACCGTCGGCTGCTCGCACCGGGCGAACACCTCCGACCAGACCATCGGCGACATGATCTGATGGCCGGGGCTGAACAGGTCACGAACTACGACCTCACTACCCGACTCGAGATCGGTCACGGTCCCACGCCAGGAGAACATACCTTCGGGAGCACCTCCCCCTTCTGTCACCGACAAGCGATATCGGTGTCCCGGCTTCCAGGCGTAATCACGGGTGTTGTCATCGTTGCGAGCACTCGGAAGACCCGATTCTGACCCCGCCAACAACGACCGCGTCGCAGACGAGTCTCCATATCCGCCCCAATTGGCGGCCGTCGACCCGGGATGGCGGTGGTTCCACTGCAGTCCGATGTGACCGGCGCCCTGCAGTCGCCTTTCACCGGCGAACGAGACCTGGAGAGCCCAAAAGTACAGCCGCTTGTTGGTCGGCGGCTCGAGAATCTCCAGCGTGGCCGATACCGCTTTGAGCGGCACCAGGGGAAGCGTCCAGACGAGATGGGACGACGATGCACCATTGGGCGAATGGGGTTCTCCCGAAGTGCGCTCACGGGCGTTGACCAGTGTTTTGATCCGGCGCAGGAGAGAACTCATCTAGGGCCACACCAGCGGTGGGTCCGCGCAATAGCGAGAGGTGCTGTCCCAGTGACCGAACGGCTGTGGGCCGTCATCCCACGGTCCGCCCCACGACAGATTCCCGATGAGAGTTTCGCGCGACTCCCAGATGAGCAGAGCGGCGACTTCGATGTTGTGAGCCGCGTTATATGGGGTCGCATTGGTTGGGAACACGCCCCCTGATTCTGCATGGTTGCGGACCCGAGCGGTCCGGTCGGGCCAGAAGACGGGGCGATGTTGGAAGAGGCCCGTCGTCGAGGAGGAGGGGTTCACGGCGAACGGAACGCCTCGGCTTTCGCACCACATGATCGTGAGTGCATCACTTACGTGGGGGCCGAGACACCCGGCGGGACCACACTTCTCCTGCGTGAGTCCCCAGCGAGCAAAGATCGAGGTGACCAGCGGCCGCCACTGCTCCACACCACCGCTCGGGTCGTAGACATGCTCGCCGGGATCGTTGACAAACGGAAGGGTCGTCGTCGTCGTCGTCGATCCGGACGAGGAGGCGGCGGCAATCGCCGCCTCCTGCCGAGCGATTTCTGCGGCGAGTGCAGCCTTCCTGGCTGCCTCCTGCTCCGCCCAACGCTGCCTGGCGGCGTTGACTTCGATGGTCGCTTCGTCGAACGCGGCCGAACGCGACGCCATCACCAACTCGAGTGCACTGACCCGACTCGCCAGATCCTCTAGCTCCGACTCGGCTTGACCCTGCAGTTCGACAAGGTCCTCAATGAGCAGTGTGAATCGATTGACCGCTTCGCGATCACGGTTGGCGATTGCTCCGAGATAAGCCAAGCGGGTGAAGAACTTGCCGATCTCGCCCACCGCCGTGAGAAGCACGTCGGGCCGACCGGCCACTATGTACATCCTGGTGAGGCGATCGCGAACGGCCACCGCCTCGGAGGCGGCCGTGATATCCACGTCCGCCTCCCGGGCTTGCAAACTCGCCAGTGCTGATGTCATCTTGTCTCGGGTCGCCTCGGCGTCGGCCAGATGCCGACGCGCCTCGTCGAGTTTTGCTGCGGCGTCTGCTTCCTGGGCCTCGGCAGCAGCCACCTCATCTGCAGTGACCGTCTGGGCAAGCACAGAAGGGCCCAACGCTCCTATGGCGAGGGCAAGCGCAGCCACAACTCCCAGTGCGCGCCAGCGCACCCGATCCGTCTTCATTGCGGCGAATGATATGGCAATCGCGTAATCCTGCATGCCGTCAGACCAAGCGCCGCCATTAGCGTGCCCTGCGTGAACACCTGCATCTTCTGCAAGATCATCTCTGGAGAGCATCCGGCGGCGGTGGTGTTCGAGACCGACGCCACGATCTGCTTTCTCGATCACAGACCGTTGTTCCCCGGCCACGTGCTCGTCGTCCCGCGCGCTCATCACGAAACAATCGAGGATCTGCCCCAGGAGTTGCTGGGACCCCTGTTCGAAGTCGTTCAACGCGCCTCGAGAGCAGTGCGCACCTCGATGGAGGCACCGGGGTCCTTTGTCGCAGCCAACAACAAGGTCAGCCAGAGCGTCCCGCATTTCCACGTCCATGTGGTTCCCCGCCGCCCGCGAGATGGCTTGAGAGGCTTCTTCTGGCCGCGGAACCCGTATGACGACGCCAACCACCTCGAAGAGGTACGCGGCCGAATAACGGATGCCTTCAGATTGGGTCGATAGGCCCTTCAGAAATTGCTCCTAACGCAGGACCATGCACGATGGAGGTCCATCATGCGCATTGCGATCTTGCTCACACTCATCCTGGCTGCAGTGGCCTGTTCGGATGCCGTCTCCGTCGATCAGACCGCCGATGGTGACACCATCTCCGTGGGCACCGGCGACAGATTCACCGTGGAGCTCGAATCGAATCCTTCCACCGGGTTCACCTGGGTCGTCGAGAACTCGAACGGACTGAGATCCATCGAGGAATCCTGGTCCGGCGATTCCGATCTGATCGGATCTCCGGGCGTGTCGAGGTTCGTATTCGAGGCTACCGAGGCCGGACCCGGACGTCTCGAGATGGTGTACACCCGGGTGTGGAGTGACGACGACTCGATGGACCGGCACTTCGTTCTCAACGTCTCGATTGTCGAGTCGGGCTGACCAAACGCCCTCCTCGGGAACAGTCACGCGCCGATCACGGTTGACCAATCCACTGTCCCCTCAGGAGAATGGCACCCGTGTCTCCACAAACCCGCGTTCTGCTGTTCGATGTCGGAGGAGTCCTCGCCACCAACGGATGGGATCGTCCGGCTCGACGGCGGGCGGCAAAGACCTTCGGTTTCGACTGGGAGGAGTTTCAGGATCGACACGATTTCGTCTCGCACGACTTCGAGACGGGCCGGCTTGACCTCTCCGGGTACCTGGAACGAACCCTCTTCTACCGGGAGCGCGAGTTCAGCCGCCAAGACTTCGTCGAATTCATGATGGGCCAAACAAAGCCGTTCTCTGACTCGCTGGCCATCGTCGACGAGGTGGCGGCAATGGACCGCTACCTGCTGGCCACGTTGAACAACGAGTCTCGCGAACTCAACGAGCATCGGATTGAGACGCTCGGCCTGCACGAAAATTTTTCGATGTTCCTCTCCTCGTGCTACC
>JAZGIX010000022.1:0-3905 GCA_036482315.1 Acidimicrobiia bacterium
CGTCGGCTTGACGCTTGATGACCACGAGATCGCCGTCAAATATTCCGGCTTCGATCATCGAGTCTCCGCTCACTCGGAGCATGAACACGGGATCGGTCCCGACGAGCTCGGTCGGGAGGGGGAAGATCTCCTCGATGTCTTCTTCGGCCAGGATCGGGGTGCCGGCTGCGATGCGGCCGACGAGAGGAACATCTCGCACGGGGGCGCGACGCAGGTCGCCGCTGCTGCCGACGTCGACCACCTCGATTGCCCGCGGCTTCGACGGATCACGGCGCAGGTAGCGGCGGTCGACCAGAGCGGATAGGTGGCTATGGACGGTTGACGATGATCGGAGGCCGACGGCGTCGCCTATCTCTCTGACGGTCGGCGGATAACCCCTTCGCTCGACGGTTTCAATGATGAGACGGAGGATCTGTCGCTGTCGGTCGCTGATGTCGTCTGGTGCCATTGAATGCCTCCCTGTGGGACCCAACCGTACCGAATCGGG
Organism: Acidimicrobiia bacterium; assembly: GCA_036482315.1. Lineage (GTDB taxonomy): Bacteria > Actinomycetota > Acidimicrobiia > Spongiisociales > UBA11373 > JACZWZ01. The sequence goes on from JAZGIX010000022.1 coordinate 488, forward strand.
CGGCCAAGGGCAAACATATGTTCGACTTGACAACCGAACGTGCGTTCGATACATTGATTCACCCAGAGCGAACACACGTTCGTGTCACACCCGATTCATACGGTGCGACCTGGAGATGGGGCCCAACGTAACGGGGCCCCGCATCCAGCCCTCTGGTGATCAGAGGGCGTGTGCGAGCACGAGCCCGGCCCAGCGATGGGTACGGGCACCGGAAATGAAGAGCAGCGAGGAGCCAGTGCCATGACGATCTCCGCCAGCACTCCGCTACGGGTTGTGGTTCTCCTCACTTCAGTCGCCTTGGCGCTGGTCCTCCTGCTCACCGGTGCGGTTGTCGCCCGAGCCAATGATGGGTCGGGGACCGGCAGCGTTCCGGATCGGAGGGTCACGGCTCACATCGAGCATGTGGTGGTAGGCGGCGACACCCTCTGGGACATCGCTGCGGCCTACACCGCGCCGGCTGATGACGTGCGGGACACCATCTTTGACATCAAGGCGGCCAACGCCCTCGAGTCGAGCGTGATCGTCGTCGGCCAGACTCTGGTCATTCCGCTCGAATTCTGAGCTCGGGGCGCGACCGACAGGACATACCGCGAGGTGACACCCCGGCCGGTCGCCTATCCAGTCGGGTACGCTCGCAGCGATGCTTTGTCCGTATTGCGGAGCAGACGACACCCGCGTCGTGGACAGTCGTCCCGCTGAAGGTGGGAGCACGATCCGGCGGCGACGTGAGTGTGAGTCGTGCCAGAACCGCTTCACCACCTACGAGCGACGCGAGTACGCACTCGTCGTTCGCAAGCGTGACGGAAGCGCCGAACCGTTCTCTCCCGCCAAAGTGGTATCCGGTGTGAGTCGGGCGATGGCCGGGCGCGATGTTGTGCCGGGAACGCTGGAAGGCCTCGCAGGAGCGATCGAGGCGTTCGCCGAAGAGCACGGGCCAGAGGTGGACAGCGCCGAGATCGGCCGCAGGGTGCTCGAAGCGCTCCGGGACCTCGACGAGGTGGCCTACCTCCGTTTTGCTTCGGTCCACAAAGAGTTCGAGGCCGCCGGCGACTTCGAGCGTGAGGTTGCGGCCCTCGAGGATCGGACCGACGCGCCCGCAGAGTGAACCGTTGAACGTCCGGTGTTCGTGCCGCGCGTAGGCGAGACGAGACCGGGGCGGTGGTCTCTGGGGTAACCGGCGTCGATCGCCGAGCAACGGTGAGTTGCTCTCAACCGACCTTGGTCAGGACGTCGGCCTCGGTGAGCGCGGTACGCAGCTCCTCCATTCGGCCGCTCACCGTCTCGGCTACTTCATCGAGAGCGACATCGAGTTCTGCCTCGATCAACTGGCGACGGGCCGTGATTTCTACGATGAGCGCCTCAGCGGTCTCGGTGTCGTTTCGGCGAAGGGCAAGGAGGTAGCGGTCGGCCCAATCCGGCACCGCGTCGAGAGCCTCTTCGATCCGGCCGACGTACATCTCGAACCGGTCGTCCGGGTCGAGTCCGGCGAGAGCGGCGAGTGTCTCGGTCTGTATGTCCGCGATCGCGGCTCCGGCCGGCTCGATGAGCTCCTCGGGGGCCGAGAACGGGAGGGGTGGTACTGCAAAGAGCCGCTCCGATGCCGTCTTGTAGGTTGCCGCGATGTCCAGGTCGGCTGAGATCGTGGTTGCGACGTCGACGATCGCCAGGAGGAGATCCTGGACCGCGGCGACGTCACCGAGAGATCCCTGGGGCACGAATGGAGGCAGGCCGGGGAGATCCTCCGTGGCGGCCAGGCGGAGATCGTCGGTGGCGACGGAAAAGGCGAGCGCCGATTCGACCTCGATTCCGGGGAGCGTCGCTTCCAGCGCGTCGAGCGCCGCAGAGAAGGCGCCGACCTTGGTGTTGTAGGCGGCGAGGCGCTCGTCGGCCTGACTGTCGGAGATCGTGCCCAATCCGCGTACGGCGATTATGGCAACGGCGGCGAGCACGACGGCGGCCCCGATGATTGGCCACCGAAACGACCGACCGCTCGTCACCAGTCGCTCGAGTGGTCGCGGTCTCCAGTCGAAGTCGAGGTCGCTGATGTCGTCGCTGCTCGAGCGTGGAGTGGGGCGAGCTGCTTGCGCCGGTGTCGTCTCGAGCATGTCGATGATCGTCCTGCGATTTGCTTCTCGTTGGCGGCGACCTAGTCGCATCGCTGTCTCCTGCCGTCAACGGCCATAATCGGCCGTATGCAGATCCCGCTCAAGCGTCTCGATCCCGAACTGCCCATCCCGGAACAAGCACATCCAGGGGATGGCGGTGTCGACTTGTATGCCGCGGTCGGCATCCGCCTTGTTCCGGGCGAGCGTTCACTGGTGCCGACCGGCGTCGCCGTCGCAATACCCGCCGGTTTTGCCGGACTGGTGACCCCGCGGTCGGGTCTGGCTGTGAGTAGTGGGATCGGCATCGTCAATGCTCCGGGACTGGTTGATAGTGGTTATCGGGGTGAGTTGAAGGTCATCTTGGTCAATCACGGCGCGGAAACGGTTGATATCCGTCGCGGGGACCGGATCGCGCAGTTGGTTGTGGTGGCGGTCGAGGCACAGGAATTGGTGGAAGTGGAAGAGCTACCGCCCAGTCGCCGGGGCGAGGATGGTTTTGGTTCAACCGGTTCATGAGAGCGGCAATGCCTTTGGTATATTGACGGCCCCGCGGACGTAGCTCAGTTGGTAGAGCGTCACCTTGCCAAGGTGAAGGTCGCCGGTTCGAGACCGGTCGTCCGCTCCGAGGAGCGGCCCCTAGGTCGTCCCTTTTCCGGTCCGGCGGCGTGGCCGAGTGGCTTAGGCGAGGGTCTGCAAAACCCTTTACCCCGGTTCAATTCCGGGCGCCGCCTCGACGAGACCCGGTCTATCATGCCGGGCTCGATAACTGAGGGCGTTTAGCTCAGGGGGAGAGCGCTTCCCTGACACGGAAGAGGCCAGAGGTTCAAATCCTCTAACGCCCACAATCGGAACCCCTTACTTCGTAGGGGGTTCCGTCGTTTCCGGCGGTCAGCCGAGTTCGGCTACTTCGCCGAATTCGCGCAGAATCCGCACAGCAGCCTGCGAAACAGCCCCATCTAGGCGCTCTGCGGCCGCTTCGTCGATGCCGTCGAATAGGTGGCCGTACACGTCGAGGGTGATCCTTGCACTGGTGTGGCCGAGGCGGCTCTGAATGACCTTGACGTGCTCTCCGGCCTCGATGAGCAGCGCGACGTGGCTGTGACGCAGGTCATGGAAGTTCACGCCTTCCAGGCCGGCTTCGGCGGTTGCGGGAACCCAGACGCGGCTACGGAAGTGCGATGCGCGGATCACAGATCCTCCACTGGTGCCGAACACGAGCCCCGATTCCAAGGGGAACCGAGAGATATGTTCGGCGATGATCTCAACGAGGCTGGGGGAGAGGCTGACAGTGCGTCTGCTGGCCTAGCTGCTGG
>JAZGIX010000023.1:0-9244 GCA_036482315.1 Acidimicrobiia bacterium
ACGTTCGACAAGCCCACCGAGATACCCGGCGGTGGGTCCCAGGCGAACTTGAGGGTGCGAACCGCCTCGATCAACTCAGGGCAGTACTCCTGGCACCCAGAGACGGTGAGCGCCAACGGATCGATGATCAGGTCCGAGATCGGGAGGTCGATCTCCAGACAGCGGGGGATCAGCCGCTCGAGGGCGATCAGCACCCGCTCGTCCGCCGAGACAGGGATGCCGCTCTTGCCCATTGTCAGGGCGATCAGCCGAGCCCCGTACTCCTTGGCGAGCGGGGGGACCTTCTCGAGCCGTTCCTCCTCCGCCGAGGTGGAGTTGATGATCGGCTGGGCCTTCGTCACCGCCCTGAGCCCGGCTTCGATTCCGTTGAGATTGGTGCTGTCGAGACAGAGCGGCACGTCCACCGCAGCCTCGACGACCTGCACCATCCAGGGGAACACCTCCTCCCAGTCCTTCTTGCGGGGGCCGAGGTTGAGGTCGAGCGCCTGGGCCCCGGCCTCCACCTGCGCCCTCGCCAGTTCCTGGAAGAAGACTGCATCCCGGGCGGTCAGGGCCTCCTTCACGTTGTCGGAGATGATGTGGATGTTCTCGCCGATGATGTACATGGTGAATCCTTCCTAGGTGATGGCGGCTGCGACCGACGGGAAACGAGACAGATCGGTGTGGGGTAGGAACAGCGCCGACGTGAACGCCTCGTAGAACGAGTTGTCGGCGGAGAGTTCAATGTAGGTCATCGACCCGGCGATGTCTGAGACCGCAGATCGGGCTTCCCGGTCGAGCAGCGCCAGGTAGGCGCCCCGGATCGACGTGTTGCCCAGGAACTCGAACCGCTCCCAGGGCAGGTCCGGCAGCAAGCCGATGCCCACGGCCTTCTCGACATTGATGTACTTGCCGAAGGATCCACCGATCAGCATCTGCTCGACCGACTCGAGCACGACTCCCACTGCGTCGGCGAGGACGACGAATCCCGCGTAGATGGCCGCCTTGGCCCTGAGCAGGTTGTCGATGTCGACCGTGGTGATCACGATGTCTTGACCGGTCTCGGTCTCACCGGCCCAGGCCAGGACGTACTCGGCACCGCGCAGACTGTGACGAACCCGGGGGGTATCGAGGGTCTGATCGATGTGCCCACCCTTGTCGAGGAGCCCGGTCAGGAACATCTCTGCCACCAGAGAGATGAGTCCGCTGCCACAGATCCCCCGTGGTGGCACATTCCCGATCACCCGGCACGAGGGTTCGTGGGTGTTGCCGTCGACCCACACTTCTTCGATGGCTCCCGTGTCGGCCCGCATGCCCCACAAGACACCGGCACCTTCGAAAGCCGGTCCTGCTGAGCAGGCACAGGTGACCAACCACTCCGAGGAACCCAGCACAATCTCTCCGTTGGTCCCGATATCGATGAACAGGGTCGTTTGCGACGAAGAACGCAGACCCGCGGCGAGCACGCCCGCAGTGATGTCGGACCCGACGTAGCTGGCCACTCCGGGGAGAGGATCGACGATGCCGTCGGCGTTCATGACTATCCCCACGTCGCTGGCACGCAGCAGCGGCATGTGGTTGATTGGAGTGATGAACGGCTCGACCCGGATGCTCTCCGGGGGAATCCCCAGCAGCAGGTGCACCATGGTGCTGTTGCCGGTGATGGTGGCCTTGATGATTTCTCTGTTATCGACTTCAGAGCGCCGACAGGCAACCTCGACCAGGCCGTTGATGGTCTCGAGAACCAACCCGCGCAGTTCTTCACCGCCGGTGCCCTTGCTGCCGTAGATGATCCGGGAAATCACGTCCTCACCGCGGCTGATCTGCTGGTTGTACTCGCTCCCCTGGTACATGACCTCCCCAGACAACAGATCGACCAGCCATACCGTGACTGTTGTGGTTCCAACGTCGATGGCGAGGCCCCAAAGAGTTTCGTCTTCCGCCTCGACGACCGGTTGGACCCGGATGAGCTGTGCGGTTCCGTTCGTCTCCCGACCGGTGTCGTAGGTCAAGGCGATGTGCCAGTCGGAAGAGCGCAGCACCGGACCCAGTTGGCGGATCTGTTCGAGCGACGTATCGAGTCGGTGGATGCCGACAGCCCGCCGGAGTGCAGTCTCCAGGCGACCCCAATCGTCGGTCTGATCATCCATGGACGGAGGAGACAACTGCAGAGCCACCCGCCGGACCGTCTGTACCTGCTCGGGGTCGTAGCCCTCCGGAACGATCGCATCGGGTGCTACGTGATCGGTGGTGAGCCGGCGCTGGAACTGCTCTGGAGGCGGAACGATGACGGACACGTCGCCCTCCACCACCGTCTGGCAGGCGAGGGCGTACCCGGCCGCCAAATTCGCCTGGGACAGACGAAGAACGCTCCGGCGCCGCACCTGACCGGACTCGATCCGCACCGCGCACCGCCCGCAACGACCCTGGCCACCGCAGGGCTGTTGGATCTCGACTTCGCACCGGCTGGCGGCCTCGGTGAGTAGTTCACCTGCGAAGACCGCGACCGGCTCATTGTGAGAATCGAACCGTGCGGTGTACTCGGTCATTGGGATCACCCGACCCTTAGGTGAGTACTGTCTTCATATACCCGGGCAGATCAACCGCTTCGCGCGGCCCCACCTTGATCTCCCAGCCCGGCAGCTCCTCCTCGAGTTCCCCGGAGAGCACCGCAGTGTGCCCCGGGATCACAATCACCTTCTTGTCGACCTTCTCGGCTAGACCGAACTCCTTGACTGCCTTGGCGATCGTCTCCGCATCGAACTTGCCGGCCGCCCAGGCAGTGAGAACCGACATTCCTTCGGCGTCGGTGACCACCAGCCAGGCAGGCAGTCCGGCGCCTTCGATTTCGTTGGCGACGCTGAAGTAGGTGATGCTGAAGTTGGTCGTCACCAGAACGGGATCCGACGGTTTCGGATCGTTGATCTCGTAGATGGCCGGCTGGACCTGGATCGGCTTCTGCGGATCGGTGTAGATGTTCACGCGGAGCACCAGCATCGGGTAGATCAGGTCCGGCGTGAAGGTGTCGAGCACGACGAAACCCGCGTACTTACACACGGCCTGCGCGGCCAGAAGAGAACTGCGCCCCGGGTCACCGGAGTCTGTGGCGAACGCGATCGTCGGGTAGCCGAGCGGTCGGAAGTTCTTGAGCGCCAGCCGCCGGATCTGCGTATTGAGAGCCAAGGATGTGCTCATGCCTTCGACCGCCGGGTACAGAACCAGGTCTTCGACGCCCTTCTCGTTGAGCCTTTCGACCAGCTCGGCGAGTTCCTCCAAGCTTCCGCCCTTGACGGCCAAAGCGGCCCCGCGATCAGAGGCGAGCGCGGCCATCGTCTCCCAGTTGGTCTCATGAGCACCGACGATCAGCGGGGCTTCCCCCTCCAGCTTGTCGAGTCCGCTGCTCAGCACTGCCGGGTCGTCGCCGATCAGGATCAGGGGAAGCCCGGTCGAGGCTCGCACCGCCTCGACCGCCGCCGCGAATGTCGCCCCGTCGCCGGATGCCGCCTCAATAGCGAACCCGTCAATCCTCAACTCCATACCGACGTAATCGACCGAGTAGGAAGAGGCTGCTTCGGTCTTGTCCGAAATGGCAGCTACATCCTCCGTGTCTAGCACCTGGATGAAGATGCCGGGACGGTTGTAGAACTTCTTCTCGTGACGAAACAGCACCACCTCATTACCGGCCTGCACTTCACCGTTCTGGCCCTTGAGAGTCACCAGCCTGATGGGAGGAGCGGCCGACTCAGCCAACAGCGTCTTCGATTCCTCGGTTACGTACGGGCAATCGTCGAGTTCCACCTGCTTGGCGGCCAGCTTCATCGAAAACGCCAGGCAGGTGGGAAACCCGCATTCCTTGCAGTTGGTCTGCGGGAGCATCTTGTAGATCTGGATCCCGGAAAGCGCCATGGTCTTCTCCTCCCTACACCGTTTCCAAGACCATCAGCTCGCCGATGGCAGCCCCGACTCGTTTGAGGCTCTCCAGATGACGGAGGACGACGACATCGGCACCGGCTTCTATCAGCGACACGGCGGTCAGCGTCTCCCAGTTCACTCCCCGTTCGGCCCAATCGCCCCACGCGTCGGGGGTACCCTCCCCAACCTTGGACTCCTTGGTCTTCCAGGTCTCGAAGCCGGGGTTGACCAGCATCGGTAGCTGGGTCATTGCATCGCCCTGCAGGGCCGCCAGCCGCAGCCGCTCCATCACCGAGTAGCCGTACTCGATGCCGTAGCCGAGAGCCCCAGTGGTGGGGTCCATCACTATCCGGTCGAGCGGCAAACCCATGTCGGTCATCAGGATGTTGAGCTGCTTGGCCAGGTTCACGTCCATCGGGGTTCTTCCCAGCACCAGGTGGTCATTGGCCATTGCCGAAGCAACGATCGTTCGGTAGTTGCCGTCTTCGCACCGCCCCAGCACTATCCGTTCGCCTTTCGTAGCATCGGCGATCGGAACCAGGATCGAGTTGTCGATCTCGATTTGCCCGGGCCCCAGCACCACGAGCGGCAGTCCAGAGGCGCCCAGCACCGTCTTCACTGCACTCACCGCGAAGTCGGCCGTGATCGGATCATCACCCGTGCCTTTGAGCCCGAACTGGAGGAGGATGAGGTCTGCGCCCGCTTCCTCACAGGCCTCGGCCCAGACGGCCGGATCGTCGGCCGTGCTGCCCCACGCCTCGAGAAGAACTGCCGACCAGTCGCTGGGGCGGGTCGGAGCGATCTCCATCGCGATCACCGGTCGGTTGGGCGTTGGATGCTCGAAGTGCATGAAGGGCAGTGATTGCTCTCCGCCGATCGTCACCGTCGACGACCTGGAACCACCCTCGTCGCTGGTGGCTCCAAGCGTGACGGTGCTTACGGCACCCGGCCAGGAGTCCTTGGGAATCTCAACGGGCATGCGGCTTCCTCCCGGATACGATGACGTTCGGTTGTCGGTGCTCAACATGAACTCGGCGCGTCAAAAGATGGGGTCCATCGTCAGCGCCGGATGGTTGTTTTCTTCCATCCACGGGAGGAGCTCTTCTACCGTGGTGACGGACCGCTCGTCGGCGATCCGATCGATGAGTTCTGGGTCGTCGACGCGCTCGGCGACCGCCTTGAATTCTTCGGCCATGGCGTCCTTGAGGACACTGCTCATCCAAACGACCCGCTCGAACCCTCCGTCGGCGGAGATGAACTTCGGACTGATCAAGTAGTACTTCCCAACTCCCATGACTCCCGGGGTCTGTATGCCGCCTCCGGCCACGCCGGCCAGGGTGCTGAACGTCATACCGGCCGGTGTCATGCTGGTGTCCTCGCGACTCACGACCATGACGCCGTTCGCCTCGGGGATCAACATGACGATGCACTCGAAACAGCCACAGGCCGTCATCGGGTTTTCCATGATGGAGTACATCGCCACTTCCTCGACCACGCCGTGGGAACCGACTTTTGCGTAGTCGTTGGTCCCCTCCCAGTAGCCGCGGTCGGCATCGATGCACTTGCCGACCTTGATCGGTTGATTGGGACCGGTGGGGTTGATGCTGAAGGAGGCTTTGCAGTCGAGCCAGTTGTAGGCCCCGCACAGACCCAGGCGCTCCGGGCTGACGATGCAGACGTGGTTCGGAGCGAACGACTGGCACAGCGTGCACGAGTAGAACTCATCTACCGCATCGTCGGTCATGTCCGTCAATCGCTTGTTGCGGAAGTCGTAGGCCTCTCGTGCCTCCTCGAGGCATGACTCCACCTGGTCGAGATCCGTGTAGATCGTGATCTGGACCTTGTCGACGATGGCTCCGAAGTCGGAGTGGAAGCGGGCGTGCAAGATCTTTCCAAAGTGCTCCAGGTCGAACCCGGCAGCGGCCGCCTGGCTCGAGATACGGATCCAGGCGATATCGCGCTGGCCGATGTGCTGAATCCCCGACGCTCCGTTGACGAAGTAGTGGATCTGACGCTCGAGCACGGGCTCGAAGTCCTGCTCCATCTGGCGACCGGCCACCTCGATGAGGAGACCCATTTCCATCCCGCCCTGATCATCGACCTTCGAGAAGTCCGGCCCCACCACCTCGATCTTGCCGTCGGTCACCTCATCGAGCTTGGCCATCCTCAGGAACTCGAAGCATCGGGATCCGCGGCCTCCGAATTCCACCCGCATGTCGGCCTTGCGAACAACCTCACCTTCGAAGGCAGACCCGTAGGGGACGGGCACCGGAACGTCGGAGACTTGAACCTTGACTCCGCGCACCTCGATGCACTTCTGCACCAGCCGTTCGGCCTTCTCTGAGTCGTCGACCCCTTCGATCTCGTTCCACGGCATCGAGACCACGTGCTCGTAGGTGGTGATGCCCGTCGGCAGGATCTGGGGGATGACCGTATCCGCGATGACCGGGAAGCCGAAGTTGATGGCGCCGGCGGCAGCCGAGTACTTCAGGTCGTCCACCTCGCCGAGGGCGAGGACGAAAGCGAACACCCGATCCTTGTTGTACATCAGGATCTCCCGCGCTTGCCCTCCCTTCAGGCCGCCAAAGGTGAGCGCCGAGCGGGTGGCGAAACCAAGGGCATAGATGGCACTGATCGTGTCCGTGCCAAAGGGCACCGTGTAGGTGTCGTACCCGAGCTCGACGCCTTCTTCTGTGAGCTGGTCAATGATGCTGCGGCCGTTGACGTTTCCGGAGAGGAAGCACAGGATGTTGCGCCGCTGTAGCTCGCGCACTATCTGGACGGCCGCCTCGTTGGACTTGGCACAACCGACGATCGCAGCGAACCCGGGCATCCGACCGTCGACTAGCTGGATACCCCAGGTTCGCAGCTGGATGTCGTCGATGGCGCCGTTCAGATGACCGTTCGGGGAATCACCTCCGTCGCCGTTCGCATCCGGGCTGGTGAATGCGGCCCCACCTGCCATATCGAAACCGGGCATCGATTCGGGCTGCAGGTCGTAGATGTAGCGGACCGCCTCGATCGTCTCCGCGGCGAGGAGGGTGGCCATGCCGCTGTCGAGCGTCTCACCCAGATAGGGGGTCCAGTGCTTCTGAGAAGGCGTCGGGTGCAACAAACTGCGGGCATGAGCAAGAGCTTCAGTCAGTTGGCCGAGGTTCTCGACTTCGAGACCAGTCATTCCGAAGATGACGGGCAGGTAGTAAGCCGTGTTGGGGAAGGCTACGGGGGTGTCCGGGCCCTTCTCTAAGAGCGCCCGCTCCAGCATCACCTCCGCTTCACTCACCAGTGCGTTGGCCCCTCGAATTGCCCGCGTCGCGATGTACCGGGACATTTACCGTGCCTTCCTCTAGCTCGCCGGAACCCCGCCATACAAGGCGGCCTGGCTTTCCTCGAACGGCAATTCCTCAATCCCTTCGAGCCGAACATCCCCGCTCTGTCCGAACTGAGTCGGGTCGTACTCGGGCAAGCCGAGCGCCTTCCTCTTGGCGTCGATGTGTTCCAACGTCCGTCGGATCATCTCCTGAGGATCATCGAGGAACTCCAGCTTGCCACCGTATTCCTCCCCCCAACCGCTGCTGAGGTATTCGGATACCAGGGTGCTGTCGGGGACTTTGTCTCCCCGCCCCGCGACGGGGTTGTAGCCACCCATGATCACATAGGCGCCGGAGGCCACGCAGTACGTGGCGATCGACAATGCCTTTTCGCTCATCCACTCTGGAGCGAGACCCACAGCCGGCAAATCGTCGATGTCGTCACCCAGGCCACCCTCCTCCACCATCTGGGTGAGGACGGTCAGGATGCGAGTGTTATCGACGCACGACCCCATGTGGAGGACCGGAGGAATCCCAATCGTCTCGCACACCTCCCGAAGGCCGGGGCCCACCCGGTCGAGCCCGGCGTCGCCGAGAAGGAAACCCATCTTGGCGTTGGCGATGGCACTGCAACCGGTCTCCACCACCAGCACGTCCTGCTTGAGGAGTTCCTCGGTGATCGTGGTGTGGTAGGAGTCGTGCTGGATGCGGGGATTGCCGCACCCGACAATCGCCGCCACCCCCCGAATCCGCCCGGCCTTGATGGCGTCGTTCAGGGGCCGGAAGGATGCCCGATAGGACCCACCCAGCATGTAGTTGATGTACTCATGCGAGAAGCCGGGAACCAGAGAGCTCTTGAAATCCGGGATCTGGGTCTTGCCACGATTCGCGTAGTTGTCAATGGCGGCTCGAAGAATGTCCTTGGCGATGGTCAACGCGTGGCGCTCATCGAATTCGATGTGGGTAGCACCCTTGAGCTTCACCTTCTGCGAAGTGGTGATGATCTTCGTGTGAAAGTTCTCGGCAAGGCCCACCAGCGCCTGCATGATGCACTGCACGTCGACGACCATCGCCTCGACTGCGCCCGTGAGGATCGCCAGCTCCTGCTGTAAGAAGTTGCCGGCGGCGGGGATTCCCTGCCGCATGAGGATCTCGTTGGCCGTGCAGCAGATCCCCGACAGGCTGATGCCTTCGGATCCTGCCGCCTTGGCGTAGGCAATGATCTCGGGGTCTTGCGATGCAGCCACCATCATCTGGCTGAGAGTGGGTTCGTGTCCGTGGACGATCACGTTCACCATTTCGTCCTGGAGAACGCCCAGGTTCGCTTCACCCAATACCGGCGCGGGGGTGCCAAACAAGATGTCCGAAACGTCGGTGGCGATCATGCTTCCACCCCACCCGTCGGCAAGGGCGGTGCGCACCGCGTGGTGCAGGATGTGGGCGGCGTCCTGGTCGTCCCCCATGTGGGTTCGGTGCAGCGCCTCGACCACCTCACGATCGATGCCGCGAGGTACGACTCCGAGCTCATTCCAGAGCTTCTGGCGTTTCTCGGGGGCGCGCTGCACGGAGACAATGGCGCCGCGTTGCTGGCCAAACTGAGCGATGTAGAGGTCTGCCAAGTCGTTGGCAATCTCTTCGGGCGTCCTGTCTTCGACGGGGATGTCGTAGTAGCCAGCAACGGTCCTGAGTTTGGCGACGTCCCGAATGGTGTAGCCCTCGGTTTCGCCGTTGGCCACCGCCTTGAGCGTGAACGCCATATCCCGACCGTGGTCGGAGTGAGCAGCCGAACCCGCCGCCACTGCCCTGATGAAGTTCCGCGCCTGAACGGTGTCGATGGTCGCCCCGCATACGCCGGTCAACCCGTCCTTGGTGAGCCGGCACGGGCCCATGGCACAGAGGGAACAACACATGCCCACCGCACCGATACCGCATGGCGCCAGCGCATCGGCCCGGCTGAAGGCCGTTCCGATCCCCATCTGATCGGCACACGCCAGCATCTGCTGAGCTGCCGGATCGATCGACGCCTCTTCAGGGGTGCGCCG
>JAZGIX010000024.1:0-2554 GCA_036482315.1 Acidimicrobiia bacterium
GTCGGGAGTCCGTCGGTCAGGAAGATGACGTAGAGAGGCCGCTCGGGTGCGGCAAGCGAGAAGGCATCGGAGAGGGCATCGTGGATGTCGGTGGATCCGGCCGCCGAGAGCCGTCGAACCCAGTCGCGGGCGGCCGCGGCTTCGCTCACCGGCCGCAGCCGATCGCCAAAGGCAGCGACGCCGGTACTGAATGCCAGCACCTCGAACCGATCATTGGGATTGAGGTTGTTGAGCACGAACGTCGCTGCGTCCTGCGCCTGGGCCAGCTTCTCACCTTCCATCGAACCCGAAACGTCGAGCACGAGGACGATGTCTTTGGCGGTTACGGCATCGGAGCCGACCAATCCGGGCGATGCCATGAGGAGGAACCATCCGTCGTTCCCGTCCCGGTAGGAGATGACATCCAGTGCCACCGGTCCGTCGTCGGTCGAGTAGTAGAGAACGAAGTCGGATGCTTGGTGTCCGGTGGCTTCGAATCCGACTACCGCCGAGGTGGCCCCCTGTCGATCTACCGCGATGGAGTGGGTAGGAGAATGGACCGTCTTGAGGCCGTCCGACTCGATGATCTCGATTCGGGCCACGATGCGCTCGATTTCGACGTTGCTGTGTTCGCGTCCCATCGCCTGGCGATAGTTCACCAGTCCGCCGTCGCTGGGCAGCACCTGGCGGTACTCGATCTCGACCTTGCGGGTGTTGCCGGCCGGGATGGGGAACACCGACAAGCGAAGCAGATCATCGTCGACGAACTCGAGCAGGGCCGGATCGAGCGTGCGGCGGACGATCTCCTGATACGTCCGGCGGGCGGTATCACCGTCGAGGAGCTCCCCGGTGACGGCTTCCCCATCGATCCAGAGTGTCAGGCCGGTGACTGCCGCGTCGGCCGGGATCGGAAGCAAGAATTCGCCTTCGGCAAGGCCTCGGCCGTCGTTGCGCAGAATCTGGGTGATCCTTGTCGTCGCGATCGACTCCTCGATCGTGGTCTCGACCCGGTACTCCTCGATTACGACGTTGGTCGGTCCGTCGCACTGCCACCACGGGCAGGGCCGCGGCGGTAGCGGAGGCATCGGGTCGACCGTCTGGGCGAGAGCGGTAGAAGGAATGAAGAGGGTCAGGGCGGCGAACGAGCTGACGATGGTGCGGATGAGTGTGGTCTTCCTGGTCATGATGCTTTGACGCGCCTGGGGTGCGATGAGGTTCCCGGTACCTATGTCTGTCCCAGACTTTCCGTGGGTCGGCCTGATCGGACGCGTCTCCCGTTCTCGTCAGGAGATAGGTCGAGTCGTCCGTTTTCCGCAAGCGGCGGCGCTTGACGGACAACGGATAACGGATAACGCCGTCCGGTGCCGCACTTGCCTCACCCCACCTCCTACCCTCTCGCACATGGGTCTCAAGAACGACCAGGGCATTGTCCTGCGGGGTTTCCCCTTCGGCGAAGCCGACCGGGTAGTGGTGATCCTGAGCCCCAATCACGGCAAGCTGCGCACTGTCGCCAAAGGGGTCCGCAAGACGAAGAGTCGCTTTGGTGGACGGCTCGAGCCGTTTACTCACGTCGATCTGGTCTTGTACGACGGTCGCAATCTCGACACGATCACCCAAGTCGAGATAATCGAGGCCTTTCCGTCGCTGCGGTCTGATCTGGACCGGGTGTTGGCTGCGGGGACGATGGTGGAGGCGATCGACGCCGTGACTCAGGAGAATGAGAGTTCGCTCCGGTCCTTTCTGCTGTTGCAGCGGGGTTTGCGCACGCTCGAGTCCGGTCCGGCTCATCCGGACCTTCTCACAGCATTTCTCTTGGGCGTCGCCGAAGTGGTCGGAATCGCTCCGGCGTTTGATCACTGCGCAGGATGCGGACGAACCGACGATCTGGTCCGGTTCTCATTCGCCGACGGTGGCGTGTTGTGTGAGCGCGACCGCACACCGGGCGCGGTGTCGCTGCGCGACGGCCTTACCGACTATCTGGCGGGAATAGCCGCAGCGCCGCTGGATGACCTCCCGGAGGTGGACCCGTCATTTTCGCGGGAGGCCATCGGGGTCACTCGTCGCTTCCTCGAGTACCACCTGGACCGACGGTTGGGAACGGTGGTATTTGATGTCTGACCTAGGGCCGCGCCATGTGGCGATCATCATGGACGGCAACGGACGATGGGCTGCTGCACGCGACATGCCTCGCACCTTTGGTCATGCTGCCGGCGAAGAGGCGTTGTTCGATGTGGTTCACGGGGCACTCGCCGCCGGGGTGAAGTGGTTGACGGTCTACACCTTCTCGACCGAGAACTGGTCCCGGTCCGATGACGAGGTCGCCTTCCTGATGGGATTCAAGGAGGATCTACTGACGCGTCGGCGCGACGAGTTGCATGAACTCGGAGTGAGGGTCCTCTTTCTGGGCGACCGCGACGATCCGCGAGTTGGCGATCGGCTGCGCGAGCAGATCCGAGCGGCTGAAGAACTAACCGCAAACGACACTGCGATGACGATGGTCTTTGCCTTCAACTACGGATCGCGGGCCGAAATCGCAGGAGCCGCCAGAGCTATCGCGGTCGAGGTGGCGGCCGGA
>JAZGIX010000025.1:0-7710 GCA_036482315.1 Acidimicrobiia bacterium
GGGCAATGAGCTGGCGTTCAAGGCCGGGTACAACCTCGGGGAAACGACCGAGATGTTCCGCAGCACCTTCGAAATCAAGCCGGCGACGCTGCCACCCGGCACCTACACCACCGTGACCGGGAACCAAGCTTTGGCATGGGGCCTCGTGGCTGCAGCCCAAGCCGCCAAGCTGCCCCTCTTCTACGGTTCATACCCGATCACGCCTGCCTCGGATATTCTCCACGAGCTCGCCAAGCACCGCAATTTCGGGGTGCGAACCTATCAGGCTGAGGATGAGATCGCTGCCGTAGGGTCGGCAGTCGGCGCCTCATTCGTGGGGCACCTCGGCGTCACCGGGACCAGTGGACCCGGCATCGCCCTCAAGAGCGAAACGATCAGCCTGGCCTTGATGACCGAGCTGCCGCTGCTGATCGTCGACGTGCAACGCGGCGGGCCTTCAACCGGGCTCCCCACCAAGACGGAACAATCCGATCTCTTGATGGTGATGTACGGACGCCACGGCGAATCACCGTTGCCGATCGTGTCGATTTCGACGCCGGCCGACGCATTCGAGACCACGATCGAAGCGGTCCGCATCGCCATCAAGTACATGACACCGGTGATCCTGATGAGCGACGGCTACATCGCCACCAGTGCCGAGCCATGGCTGCTCCCCGACGTGTCGCAATTGCCCGACATCTCCGTGTCGTTCGCCACCGAGACCAACGGTGAGGACGGGGAGTTCCTCCCGTTCCTGCGCGATCCGGACACACTCGCTCGACCGTGGGCAATACCCGGAACTGCAGGGCTCGAACACCGCCTCGGAGGGTTGGAAAAGGAGGACAAGACTGGCGACGTCTCCTACAACCCGCTGAACCACGAAAAGATGACGATATTGCGAGAGGAGAAGATCGCCGGGATCGCCAACGACATCCCGGAGATCGAGATCGAAACCGACCCCGACGCCGATCTCCTGGTACTTGGGTGGGGATCGTCGTACGGAGCGATTACCGCCGGAATTCGGAGGGTCAGAGCGCGCGGGCTCAAGGTGGCACAGGCACATCTGCGACACATCAACCCCTTCCCCAGGAACCTCGAAGAGATATTGCGCCGGTACCCCAAGGTGCTCATCCCTGAGCTCAACCGCGGGCAACTGTGGCACCTCATCCGAAGCGAGTTCCTCGTTGATGCCACAGCGTATTCCAAGGTCCAGGGTCAACCGTTCAAGGCGCTGGAGATCGAATCCAAGGTCATGGAGATGCTCGAGTCATGACCGACACCGCAGCGCGCTACAGCCGCCAGGATTACCAGACCGACCAGGAGGTCCGCTGGTGTCCCGGATGCGGGGACTACACGATCCTCGCTTCGGTCCAGAATTTCATGGCAAGCCTCGACGTCGACAAGGAGAAGGTCGTGTTCATCTCGGGGATCGGGTGTGCCGCCCGCTTCCCGTACTACATGAACACGTACGGGATGCACAGCATCCACGGCCGGGCCCCCGCCATCGCCAGCGGTATAGCCGTCGCCCGGCCCGAACTTTCGGTGTGGGTAGTGACCGGTGACGGTGACTCGTTGTCGATCGGAGGCAACCACCTCATCCATGCGATGCGTCGCAATGTCAACGTCAAGATCTTGCTCTTCAACAATCAGATCTACGGCCTCACCAAGGGCCAATATTCGCCGACGAGCGAGGTCGGCAAACGCACCAAGTCGAGCCCGGCCGGGTCGATCGACCACCCATTCAACCCCATCAGTCTGGCTCTAGGAGCCGAGGCCAGCTTTGTCGCCCGCACCATCGACATGGACCGCGACCACACCCAGGAGATGCTGCAGCGCGCCTACGACCACGATGGGTCAGCGCTCATCGAGATCTACCAGAACTGCAACGTGTTCAACGACAAAGCCTTCATCCAGCTCACCGGACGTGAGGAGCGAGAGCTCAATCGGATCAAGCTCGAGCACGGCAAACCGGTCGTGTTCGGCCCGGATGATGAGTACGGGGTGGTCATCGATGATGGTTCGGCCCGAATCGTCGAAGTCTCCGCCGTCGGGATCGAGGCCATCCACGTCCACAACTCCCAAGCCTCGACCCCCGCCGCCGCGTTCGCCCTCAGCCGGCTCAGCCACGGACCGTACGGTCCGACGCCGGTCGGGGTATTTCGCGAGAAGCCGCGGCTCAAGTACGAAGACGGCTTGCAGAAGCAGATCCACGACGCCCAGACGGATCGTGGACCCGGCGATCTCGAGGCACTGATCGGTTCTACCGGGACTTGGACGGTTGAGTAGATCTCAGATCTCAGATATCAGATCTCAGATCGAGCCAGGACCCTATTCGACGTCTGATGTCTGATGTCTGATGTCTGATGTCATTCACGTTCGCTACACCAAGTGGGATGGGACCCTCCACTGGCACTTCGACGCCGTTCTCATGGATCGCGATCATCACGGCACGTGGCTCCTCGTCGAACCGGGGACCGAATACCGGCGTGGTCAAGAACCGGGACGGATCGACGAGCACGGTTTCGTCCTCCTGATTCCCGAGATCGGTTGGTGGAGTGCCTACTTCAACGCTGTCCCCCGCCGATCGTCGCGGCACCTCGTCTACGTCGACATCAACAGCGCGGCGCGGTGGGAAAGCAACACCGTCTCCCTGATCGATCTCGACCTCGACGTGACCCTCGCCCCCGACGGAATGGTGACGCTCCTCGACGAGGACGAATTCGAGGCACACCAAGACCTGTACGGATACCCCCAAGATCTCGTCGAGAGAACAAGAGCCACAGCAGCTGATGTGTTCGATGCCATCAGTCGTGGCGACGAACCGTTCGGCGGCGCCGGATTCGGTCGAGTGGCAGAGCAGCTCGGCTGGGCGCCGGGGCAGATCGTCGAAGGGCACGGAGCAGCCTCCGGGTCGGGTGGTGACGCCCGGTTCCCGCAAGGGACCCTTGCCCTGCAGTTCCCTCACTTTGCCAGAGCCGGAGTCGCAATCGAGGGCTACATGCCGGCAACCATCAACGTGGAACTCCCCTTCGAGTTGGTCTCGCGGAACCCGATGTCTCGAATCGAGCACCTCGAATGGCTCGACGGTTACCCCACCGAGACCTTCGAGTTCTTCGAGTCCAAGATCGCCGTCGCCGGAGTTGCTCACCGGGCGCTGGTGTACCGACCCGACCCGGCCACCAAACCCGAGTTCACTCAACCTGGTTCAGTCGTTGAAGTGCTCGCGCCGCCCATCGAGGGAATCAGCCCCGGAACACCGGTATCGGTCTGGGTGGATCCCCACCAAGCAAGTTTTGAAGTCTGAACCCAGTCGGCACGGGAGCGGTTCAAAATCGAAGCTCCTACCGGGGTCGTCACACGCGATGACTATCTGTATCCGGTGAGCCATGCGACCGCGTCAGGTCCCGACGTCGCCGAGCACCTCTCGGGCCTCTGCCATGGTGAATCGACCTTCGGTGATCTCGCGACCTACGACGACGCCGCCGAGATGTCTTTCCTCGCTTTCGAGCTCGACCAGAGCCTTGAGATCAGCCATGTCGCGAGCACCGCCCGATGCGATGACGGGCTCGGATACGAATCCCATGGCACGGCGAAGTATGCCGAGGTTTGCTTGAGCCTTGAGTGCATCACGCCCCGCCTCTGCGACCATGAAGGACACGACCCCGGCCGAGGACAATTCGATCATCACTTCTTCCATGTACCGACCGCTGTCGACGGTCCAACCCCGAATGGCAAGCTCCTCATCTGGGCGCACATCGAGGCTCACCGCGATCTTGTCCGGATATTCCCGGCACAGGTCCCAAATCATTATCTGACCTTCGATCGCCGCCGTCCCCATCACAACTCGCCACGCTCCCAAACCGAGCAGCCGCTCCACCTCAGCCGGGGAACGTACACCGCCGGCAACCTGAACCGGGACCTTCACGGCGTCGATGATCTCTCCGATTAGAGACCGGTTCTCATAGTCCCCATATGCGGCCGCGTCGAGATCCACGATGTGGAGGCGGTCGGCACCCTTGGCGACCCAGCCACGGGCTCGCTCGACTGGATCGGCGTCCAGAGAGATCGCCTCGGTGAGAACACCGGTGGGGAGACGTACGGCTTTCCGATCGAGGATGTTGACGCGTGCGTAGAGATCCATGGGATCACCCTACGCGATTGGCTTGAGATAGAAGCCACCAGTCCCCAGTCCCCAGTCAGAACGCGGAAAGCGGAGGTCGATGGTCGATCGCCCGCCGAGCGCAGCGAGCGATTGCCGGAGGCGCCCCAGGCGCCGACGCTCTATATCCCCGCAAAGAGGTTCGGGTCGTCCGCGGCGCACTCCACGGCCGAATGCACCAAGGTCAACGACTCGAACCCGATGAAGCCCCGCAGCACATCGGAAGGCAGGGTCCTGATCCATGAGTCGGCGGAAAACTGCGTGTCGTGGCATAGCAGCGCCTGATGCTTGAGATCGAACACCTCGCCGATGTCGATTGTCGTCGTGATGTGGCCTTCCAGGGACCCCGCTGAAGGCTCATCGACCTCGACACCCGCCCCGAGATCAGGGGTCATCTGCCGTCGCACCTTGATCATTCGATCGCGCGACCAAGTAGCCCAATAGAGCTTGGAGGGCATCCAGGGCTCGCCGTAGTCGGTGGCGGGGAACCGGCCGACGTCGGCGGCAGCCCAATAGGCTGCCGTTCCGATCCGATGAACCTGAATGTGGTCGGGATGACCATATCCACCGAACGGGTCGTATGAGGTAACGACTTCCGGTCGATACTCCCGAACTATCCGGACCAGTCGTCCGACTGCCTCGAAGAAATCGGCCCGCCAGAAAGCATCCGAGTGCTGGTTCTCAGGCGTACCCATCATTCCGGAATCCCGATAGCCGAGGAACACCGGCTCACCGACTCCGAGCACCTTTAGAGCCGAGATCAATTCAGCGGTCCGGATCTCACCGAGTCGGTCACGCACTTCGTCGGCGTCCTGGCGATTGTGGATCTCACCCGCCTCGCCCCTGGTAGCGGTGACGACGGTGACCGGAGTCCCGGCCGCGGCCACCGATGCAAGGGTCCCTCCCATGGAGATCGATTCGTCGTCGGGATGAGCGTGGAAAGAGAGAAGGCCGGACATTGACGAGCGACTCTACCGCCGACAGCACCCATAAATCGTAAGCACCTCTAAGTTCGGCGCCATGGAATCCGAGCCAGGACACACCGCACCTGCCACAAACATGGATTTCGCGCTTTCTTGTAGTTTCGAGTATGGTCCGCAGCCCTCTCGACCAATGGTCGTGCGGCCCGAGACGCGCAGGAGCCGGAGACGATGCGCCACATGACACGAAGATTCTTTACGGCCCTGGTGGTGATGGCATTGGTCGCCGTCACTATTCCGACGGCACTAGCCAATCACGAGAGCAACCCGAGCACCGGGCCCGACCACACCTACGGCGAAGACGTGGACTACCCGCTCGTGTTCCCTGTTGCCGGGTCCAACAACTTCGGAGATCACTTCTGGTCAGCACGAGGCAGCGGCGAGCACCACGCGGTCGACATCATGGCCAGCAAGATGACGCCGGTCGTTGCGGTCGCTTCAGGCACGGTGCAATGGGTGGGCTCCCGCTGCTGCACCCTCCGGATCAAGCACGACGACGGGTGGTCTTCCAGTTACATCCACCTCAACAATGACACCCCCGGAACCGACGATGGCCGGGGATGGGGCATCGCCCCGGGAATCAGCAAGGGAACACACGTCTCTGCGGGCCAGTTGATCGGTTGGGTCGGCGATAGCGGCAACGCCGAAAGGACGGCGTCCCATCTTCACTTCGAGCTGATCGATCCCCACGGGGTCAACGTGGACCCATACCTGGCGTTGCGAGCTGCCGACACCGGCGAGGCGGTTGCGATCTGCAAGCAGCCCGACGTGTCGTCGGTTTCGACCCTGGTGGGTGGATCCAGCCTGTTGCGGCTCGGCGCTCGTGGGACTGCTATCGGACAGCTCCAGCAGTTTCTCGGCGGGATCGGCCACGACGTCGGCCCTGCCGACGGGATATTCGGACCGAAGACGCTTGCCGGCATCCGCCAATTCCAGGAGCGCCAAGGACTCAACCCCGATGGAGTCATCGGGTCCAAGACTCGCAACGCCATTAGTCGACTCGCCGCCGCGCTTCCCGCCGCCGCGGTGCTCGACAAGAACGGCAGAGTGCTGCGCCCCGGAGCGCGCGGCGGCGACGTCAGGCAGATCCAGGAGATACTGGCGCTCACCGGACACAACCCCGGAGGCGCAGATGGCGTCTTCGGACCGAAGACACAGGCGGCCATCGAGGCGTTCCAGGCCAAAGCCGGCCTCAAGATCGACGGCAAGATCGGACCGAACACCCGGGCCCAGCTATCGGCCGCCCTTGGCCTGTCGGGACTCACACTCTGCATTTGACGAGGCTCCTTACGGTGAGCCTTGTGGCGGTGCTGGTATTCGCCGCTTGCTCTCCTGATGCTCTCGAGCAGTACTTCCACCGCGTCGACGAGATCACGGCGACCATGCGCCGCGACAGCATCGTGGCGCTCCCCGATCCCTCCCGGCCCACGCCGGAGAACGTTTCGGGCGTCATCGAAGCCCGTCGCACGGCCACCGACGCACTCGAGGCAATGACACCACCCACCGAGGTACGCCCGGAACATGCGGCGCTCGTGCTCGCTCTGTCCGACCTGACGGACGCCGGTGACAGAATCCTGGCCGAAACCAGCCAACTCGATTCGAGTGCTTTCACGGCGGCCATGGAATCGGCCACCGGGCTCGATGAAACGGCTCGGCGAGTGACCATCGCATGCAACGCCCTCGATGCTCGCGCCGAACAGTTGGGGTACGACCTCGACTTGCGGTGCTGAGCCTGCGAGGTCCAAGTCGAGACTCCTAATCTCGCACAATGCCGTCGGACACCTTCTCCCACACCGTCACCGTCAGCGCCACTCCCAAGTCCATCTACTCCGCGTTGCAGCACCCGGAAACCTGGAAGGGCATCGGACCCATCGACGATGTCTGGGATGCCACCCACGAACGGGACATGCTCGCCGGCTTCAAGTGGAGTGCCCGCGCCGCCGGTAAGTCATGGGAGGGGACTGCTCGGCGCGGCGCCGACCGAGGGGCCGCTGAAATGACCCTCAACCTGGATTCATCCGAGATCGCCGGGGCCATCACAGTCACACTCCAACCGGAGGGAGATTCCACGGCGCTGACCGTCAAACTCTCCGCCCGTTCGAAGGGGCTCCTGGCGGGCATGTTCTGGGGGGTCGTAGCCGACACCTTCCGCAAAGGCATGGCGGCACAGGTCGAAGCGTTCAGCCAGCAGTTCTGAAAAGAAGTCACCAGTCACCAGTCACCAGTCAGATTCCAAACGCGTTCTGGCTGGAGACTGGGGACTCGACCGCACGTGGCCGAAGGCGTGGTAGGCGCGTCCGCAACCTGAACCCGGACGACGTCTGGAACTGAAGACTGACGAGGCTATGCCTCGTCTTCTGCCTCAGCTAGTGCTTGCGCCAACTCACGAGCCTGCTCGACATCGCCGTCGGCAATCTCGGCCCGATCGGTGAGCAGTGTTACCTCGTTCTCATAGATCTGGAGGAACCCGCCGTGCAGAGCAATCGTCACCGGATCCCCGGCGGCCGGGTGGATCACCGTCGAGCCGGTGGCCAGAGCAGCCATCATCGGCTCGTGATCAGCAAGGATGCCGATCTCACCCTCAGTGGTACG